>CAYRKA010000001.1:0-30400 GCA_964424785.1 uncultured Lachnospiraceae bacterium
GTATCACACGGCAATGGTCGTTGTCACGCATCATATCGGCGTAGCAGGTGCGATGAGGCGACGAGCGCACTTGATGTCACGGTACAGAAGCAGGTGCTCGAGCTTCTGGCCGGGCTGAAGGGCGCGGGCCTGTCGTTTCTCTTGATCTGCCATGACCTCGCGCTTGTCCAGGCATTCTGCGACGAGGTACTTGTGCTCTGGTAGGGAAAAGCTGTGGAGCAGGGCACGCCGGATGAGATCATCAACCATCCGAAGAAAGCATATACGCAGAGGCTGGTCGATTCGGTGCTGTAGAGGTATGATGCCCTTTTTCTGACGGTTTTTATGAGCAGATAAGAAAGCCGCAGGTCAGGAGACGCCGATTGGATAACTTGCATGATGAATACCGGCCAAATCTTGTTCAAGATGTCCTTTGAAAACAGGCAATCAAAAATGTTACAATACTCCTAATTACGAAAATGGGGGAAGTTTATTTATGTATGAAATAGGAGATTGCATTGTAAAGCCCGGCAGTGGTGTGTGCATAGTGAAGGATATCTTACATTTGGACATGAATGGGGTAGATCGGAACAGGTTGTATTACCTCCTGGTGCCGATTAATGATGAAAAAGAAGTAATCTATATGCCGACGGATACGCAGAATCCAAATACAAGAAAGGTCATGACACAGGAAGAGGCCTGGCAGTTTATCGATAAAATCAATGAGATTGAGGAGACCTGGATTGATAACGAGAAATTCCGCGAACAGAGATATAAAGAAGCGATTAAAAGCGGGAAGCCTGAGGCGTTAGCCAGCATTATCAAGATGACTTATCTGCGCAAAAAAAGGCGCGCCCAGCAGGGGAAAAAATCGACGGCGGTTGATGAACGTTATTTCCTCCTCGCAGAAAACTATCTTTATTCCGAGCTGGGGTATATATTCCGTAAGGAAAAGGGAGAAGTGCAGCAGCTCATTGCAGATACGATCAACAGGAAAAACGCTGCCTGCAGTTGATCTGTGATTTACAGGAAACAATTTTAGCCTTTCCCTTTTGCCTGGCTGGCACATTCCCGGTTTTGCGGCATATGTTAAGTCGATGGAGCTTTAGGGAGCAGGATTCATGAAAAAACGGAAACTGACCGCACTTGTATGTGCCGCATTGACGGCGTCCGGTACGGTGATGCCTATCCTGGCTGAGGAGAAGGAACGAACCAGAGTGACACTCAACGAGGTCGCCCACTCGATTTTTTACGCACCGCAGTATGCGGCGATCGAGCTGGGCTACTTTGAGGAGGAGGGGATTGACCTGGAGCTGGTTACAGGCTTCGGGGCGGATAAGACGATGGCCGCGCTGCTGTCCGGTGACGCGGATATCGGGTTTATGGGTTCGGAGGCATCGATCTACACATACAGCGGCGGGGCGGAGGATGCGCCGGTCAATTTCGCGCAGCTGACACAGCGCGCCGGGAATTTCCTTGTGGCGAGGGAAGAGATGCCGGACTTTACGTGGCAGGATCTGGTCGGGAAGGAAGTGCTCGGAGGCAGGAAGGGCGGTATGCCGGAGATGGTGTTCGAGTATATTCTGAAAGTAAACGGCGTTGACCCGGATGAGGTGCTGATTGATCAGAGTATTGACTTCGGATCGACTGCGGCGGCCTTTTCGTCGGGGAAAGGTGAGTTCACCGTTGAGTTTGAGCCGGGGGCGACTACGCTCGAGCAGGAGGGCGTCGGCTACGTCGTAGCATCACTCGGGATGGATTCCGGGTATGTGCCGTATACGGCATACTGCGCGAGAGGCGGGTATCTGGAGGAACACCCGGAGCTGATCCGATCGTTTACAGATGCGCTGCAGAAGGGCATGGATTATGTAAATACGCATAAGCCGGAAGAGATCGCGGAGGTCATCGCACCACAGTTCAGGGAGACTGACCTGGATACGGTTACGGCGATCGTGACGCGCTACTATGAGCAGGATACCTGGAAGAATGATCTTATCTTTGAGAAGGAGAGCTTTGACCTCCTGCAGGATATACTGGAATCGGCGGGCGAGCTGGGGAAGCGGGTACCCTATGAAGCGCTGGTAACGACAGAATTTGCGCGGGAAGCAGCGGATTGTGCTGACCGGTAAAAGCAACGGAACTGTCGGGCACTGGCCGGGACGCTTCCCGCTGCGGCCGTAAGAACACGATTCAATCTTTCCTGTCATCTTCGTATACGATTTTTTCATATTCTTCCATCGGCACAGGATGCGCGAACCAATAGCCCTGCGCCTCTTCACAGCCGGCCTCACGCAGCATCTCAATCTGTTCGTCAGTCTCAACGCCCTCGCATAGCACCTGACAGCCAAGCCCCTTTACAAGCTGGATGATCTGGCTGAGGAAGTATGTGCCTTTCGGGTTTGTCTGACAGTGCACGATGAAAGCCCGGTCAATTTTGATCGTATTGACCGGGATATCGATCACTGCATTGAGTATAGAATATCCGGCGCCAAAATCATCGAGGGACGTATGCATATTGGCATCCTGCAGGTTGCGGAACAGCCGTGCGACATTCGTGTAGTCGGAGACGGTCGCCGTCTCTGTCAGCTCAATCTCTGTCAGCGACGGGTCGACATGGTAGCGTTCGAGGATCTCGCGGTATCTGTATACGGTCTGTTCATTGGCGGCATGCAGGATTGACGCGTTGATGGAGATCGGGATCTGCCTGCGGCCAAGCGCTTCGTTTTTCGCCAGGAAAGCGGCTACCTGTTCAAATACATAGAAATCGAGTTCTTCAATACGGCCATTCTTTTCGTAGACCGGGATGAACGTATCAGGGTAGAGCAGGGTCCCATCATCTCTCTGCCAGCGCACAAGCGCCTCCGCCCCGATCACGGAATAATCGATCAGGGAGAATTTCGGCTGCAGGTAGACCTTGAACTGGTTCTTCAGGAATGCATCATCCATCCCGTTTATCAGATCCCCCTCGAGAGTATGGAGACTGTCAAGGGTACGGTCGTACATACGTGCTGAGCAGATATCGGCTGCCCTGATCTGTTTGCGTGCGTAATTCGCCGCGTCAATTGCGAAAGAGGCGCTCGGGCAGCCGGGTTCAATGGCATAGATGCCGGAACGGAGACGGAGCCGTGCGTCCGGGAACCGTTCTGAAATCAGCTGCAGAAAGGTCTCATTGACGGAGTGCACCTTCTGCGCGGCATCAAACCCGGGGGTATGCGGCATGAACAGGATGAACTGGTCACCGACGACACGGGTAAAAAAGACATCCGATACGTCCTGGAGCGAGTTCGTAATGAAACCTGCGAATTCTTTCAGCAGATTGTCCCCCATGATGTAGCCGTATTTCTGATTGAAATACTTAAAATTCTCAAAATCCGTATAGATGATTATGTATGAGGCTGCGGATTCCCCTACAATCATACGCTCAGTCTCCTCGCGGAACCTGGAAAAAGTCAGCAGGCCGGTAAGGGAGTCATAGTTCGGGGCGGAGAGCATCCCCTGCGACGACGCATTGACCGACTTTGTGTTTGCAAGATGCGCGGAGATAATCTTCGTGAGCTCCCCAAGCTGGCTGCGGCTCTGTGCGGACCAGCAGCGCTTGCCAGAGCAGACAGAGTAGACCATTACGCCGACATACTTGCCCTCACAGTACATGGATGAGCAGACAGAAGAAAGGATACCGTTACGCTTCAGCAGGTCACACATATCCTGGGAGTACATTTCGGTATGGTCCGCCTGGATAACAGTCGTACCGTATTCGTCATAGCTGTTAAAAATGGTAAGGAAATCTTCCTTTGAGAATCCTGAAGCCATCTCAGGTATAGGGGGAACGCCATCCGCTAACCACTGATACTGACGGCTCGAAATATTGTTGGACACATCCACCTGGAACAGCATAATGCGATCCAACTGGAAGCGCACCCCGATGACCTTGAACAGCAGCTTGACAGCGCTGTCGAAATCCGGCATTTTCTCGAATACTTCAAAGGCAGTCGCGACGATATCATTGCGTAGATACCGCGCATCAATGCCGTCCGGGGATACGGCCTCCGGATTGTGGCATTCTGAACTGGATTCAAAACGCTGCAGCGTATCGCAGAATTCATAGCGGTTGCGGCCTCTGTTCTTGGCGCGGTAGAGAGCCCAGTCGGCATTTTCAAAAAGCTGGTCATACATATAGCCGAAAGTATTCTCCGGGAGATAACAGACACCTACGCTGCACGTGAGAACATAGCCATTGTCGCTGAACTGCAGCTCCTGGGCGGATTTGACAAGCTTCATTGCCCGGTTGATAAGCGCAGTATGGCCGATATCATGCAGCAGGATCACGAATTCATCGCCGCCTGCTCTCATGACAATATCATCCTTGCGGCACAGAGACTCGAGCATCCGTGCGAATGTGATAAGCACAGTGTCGCCAAACTGATGTCCGTAGGTGTCGTTGACGTTCTTGAAGTAATCTATATCGATGACCATCATTCCGCAGGAGGCGTATGGGGTTTTGGAAAGCAGGTATTCATTGATCAGATCTCTGCCGGCCGACGGATTATAGAGCTTTGTGAGAGAATCGCGCCTGGCCTGTGCAAGAAGCAGCGCTTCGCGCTCTTTCTCCGCGGTTACGTCCTTCAGGCTGCACACAAAAACATCCTGCGGGACATCATCGCCCGAAAGAAGCGAACCGTCAAGAATCTTGCGGGAGACAGAGCCGTCAGCCGAGACAAAGCGGATCTCAAGCGGCCCCGACGTATGATTCATTAAGAATTCCTTCACTACAGTGCGGTCGTCGGGATGGATCATGGAGACAGTGTCAAAATTGTGCAGATAATCCGCAATCACACGGTCTGCCTGCAGGTTTTCGTCGTAGAAGACCATCTTGTCCGCACAGGGCAGGTATTCAAGAATCGACAGGCCGCTGTCCGCAAGCAGGCGGGCAATCCGGCGCAGCTTCTGGCGGTCGGCGAGAAGCAGGCTTTTATATGGGGCGAATTCGTGCAGCAGCAGATAAAATGTTTCGGCAGACTGGGCAGGATACGCGAATGCGATCATGCGTATTGTGCGGCCGTCGCGATGCATGAGCGTGCTTTCGAAGCAGCACGGTACGCCATGCTCAAAACGGGAAGCCACATTACGGTGCAGTGATGTGCGCTCCCTCTCCGGGAACAGGTTAAGTGCACAGCCACCTGTGAGTTGGGATAACCCGTCAGGGGTATACCCGAGAACGCCGGACAGGGAACTGTCTATATGAATGAAATGCCATTCGCTGTCATTGCGGCAGACTAAAGAATGGTCGTTGAAAACCGGAGCTGCACCCGGATTCGTCTCTGCTGTAGCCATATATTTACCCCCTCTACCGCAAAATTCACCTTTATATTACACTGAAAACGGGATATATGTCAATCATTCGTGGGTATTTTCTTGAAATTTTCAGTTCCGGCGGGTATACTGTAGCAAGGAGGTCTTACGATTATGAGGAATATATTAGATTCACATACGCACACAATTGCAAGTGGGCATGCCTATAATACAATTTATGAGATGGCGCATACAGCTTCGGAGAAGGGGCTGGAGCTTCTCGGGATCACGGAGCATTCAGTGAAGATGCCGGGAACGTGTCATGAATATTATTTTAAGAACCTGCGGATCCTGCCGCGCACGATGTGCGGGATTGAGGTGATGTTCGGTGCGGAGGCCAATATTCTGGATTATGATGGCTCGCTTGACATGGAGCAGAAGCTCCTGGAGCAGATGGATGTGGTGGTCGCGAGCCTGCATACCCCCTGCATCCGTCCCGGCACGATAGAGGAGAATACACGCGCTTACCTGAAAGTGATGGAGAATCCGGCAGTTAATATCATCGGGCATCCGGATGATTCACGTTATCCGATTGATTATGAGGCGCTGGTCCTTGGGGCGAAGGAGCATGGGAAGCTGATCGAGCTGAATAACGGTTCCCTTCATCCGCTCGGGGCGCGGCAGGATCCTCTGCCGAATGACGTACGCCTGTTGGAGCTCTGCCGCAAATATGGCGTGATGGTGATCCAGGACAGCGACGCACACTGTGCGGATGAAGTCGGGAACCACCAGTTTACGGATCTGCTGCTGGAGGAGATGGATTTCCCGGAGGAGCTTATTGTGAACCGTTCGGTTGAGCTTTACAAATCATTTATCAACCGCTTCAAACCCCGCTGAGGGTTCCGCCAGACGCTTTCCGCCAGGCTGCAGGCCGGGGCAAAAAAGACAATTCGCTTTACAGTATTAAAGCAACGTGGTAGAATGGGATACAGATTGAAAAAATACAGGAGTGGAGGAAGGATGAGTAAAAAGATACATACAGAGGCTGTGGATGAGCTGTTTAATGCGATCCTGTGCCTGAAGAATAAAGATGAATGCTACCGTTTCTTCGAGGACGTCTGCACGGTGAATGAGCTGCTTTCGCTCTCCCAGCGCTTTGAAGTGGCGCATATGCTGAAGGAGAAGAGGACCTATCTGGAGATTGCGGAGAAGACAGGAGCGTCTACAGCGACGATCAGCCGTGTCAACCGCTCACTGAATTACGGGAACGACGGGTATGAGATGGTATTTTTGCGGATGGAGGAAGGGACGAAGGGGCAGGACTGACGGAGCGCCTGGGATGCGTGAGACGATCCCGGGGCTCTGCGGCCCCGCGCAGACAGAGATGCACACGGGCGCATGAGGGAACCGGCTGCCTTTGGCGTCATGCGGTCGGCGCAAAAGGGAACAACGGAAGCCGTTCCCTGTTATCTTCCTTTAGCGAGGCAGCTGGTCGAGCATTTTCTCGATCACTTCTTTTTTTACATAGATATCAAAGCTGAGCATACAGATGAAGCAGAAGAGCTGCAGGAACTCGCGGTCTTCCTCCGGGCTGTCCTCAAAGGAATGGGACGCTGCATGGAATTTGGCGAGGATATCCCTGCAGGACTCGCTGATCTGCTCTCTGCCGGTCGCATAGATCTCATCGTAGATGTCCCCGATGCCGAAGTCGCCGTCCTTGCCGAAGAAACGGTCTGTGACCGGCCTGAGAATGGACTGGATGTCAGTCAGGGGCAGGAAACCCTTGAAATAATAAATAAAGATCAGGAGCAGCATATGCTCCCGCGAATACCGTTTTTTCTGCGGGGGAGGCAGGAGCTTGTTTTTGGCGTAATTGTTGATCATAGTTTTCGTCAGGATTTTGTCATCTTCGTAACGCTTGGAGCCCTTGAGGCGGTCATCCATGAAGGAGGTGACCTGATCCATGTACAGGTCGATATCAGGAATTTCGGTTGGTTTGATGTGATCCGTGTGGACCATCCCACTGATAATCGAGGTCAGCAGCTTTGTGTATTCCTGGTTCATTGTTTTACCTCATGATATTGATAATCTATAGGAAATGCGGGATGACGCTTCGCATCTCCCGACAGTTGTATTATATATTTTTTAAATCGGGAAGACAAGTGGGAAATTTAGAAGGGGACCGATGGTTTCCTGTTGCTTTTTACGCATCCGCTATCCCGCGAGGTGTTTTCGCGCAGTAAGCACGAAAATCCCGCGCTTCTTTTCCCGCGCCGTACATTTCGGCTGTCTGTATTGATTTTCAATCTTTTGTCTGCTAAAATGGTTGCGGAAAACAGTGAGGCGGATTCTCGCAAAAGCGCAGAATACGTTGCGATCCGGATAACAGGGAGGTATCAATATGGAGAAGATATATGTGTTTCTGGCGGATGGTTTTGAGGAGATCGAAGGCCTGACCGTGGTGGATGTGATGCGCAGGGCGAAGCTCGATGTCGATATGGTTGCTGTATGCGGCAAGAGGGAAGTGACAGGGAGCCATGGCATTGTCGTGCAGGCTGATCTGCTCTTTGAGGAAATCCACCCGCAGGATTGCGTGATGTATGTGCTGCCGGGCGGGGGCGTCGGCACACAGAATCTGGCTGCCCACGCAGGGCTGGCGTCGCTCCTGAAGAATGAGGCGTCCAACGGCAAGCGTATTGCCGCGATCTGTGCCGCCCCGAGTGTGCTTGGCGGGCTTGGCCTTCTTGAGGGACACACGGCGGTCTGCTATCCGGGGTTTGAGGAGAAGCTTGCGGGGGCACAGGTTACAACGCATAGTGTGGAGGTGTCCGGCAGTATTACAACGAGCCGCGGGATGGGGACGTCGCTCCCGTTCGCGCTTGCGCTGGTCGCGCAGCTGAAGGGTGAGGAAGAGGCGGAGCGGGTTGCGGGGTCCGTGCTCTGGCGTATTTGAGGATACTATTCACGACCGTGAATAGTAACCATTTAAGGCATTTCGGCATAAAAAATACTGGCGTTTTCATAAGCTATGTGCTATACTATGAAAATGACTGTGCAGATATGGCTTAACAGTTTTTTTCGTGAAACAGGATGAAGGAGGAACATGACACAATGAGTGTACAGGTGGAAAAACTGGGGAAAAATATGGCAAAGCTGACGATTGAAGTGCCGGCAGAGGAATTTGACGCCGCAATCATGAAAGCATATCAGAAAAATAAAAACAAAATCAGCATCCCCGGGTTCCGTAAGGGCAAAGCGCCGCTCAAGATGATCGAGCGTATGTACGGCGCAGGCATTTTTTATGAGGATGCGGCGAACCTCGTGATCCCGGAGGCATATTCGAAGGCGGCGGATGAGTCGGGAGAGACGATCGTATCCCGCCCGTCGGTTGATATTGTGCAGATCGAGAAGGGCAAGCCATTTATCTTTACGGCAGAGGCAGCCCTGAAGCCGGAGGTGACGCTCGGAGAGTACAAGGGCGTTGAGGTAGAGAAGACTGTGATCGAGGTCGCGGAGGCTGAGGTTGACCAGGCTGTTGACAAAGAGCGTGAGGACAACTCCCGTATGATTGACATCGATGACCGTGCGGTAGAGAACGGCGATATGATTAAGCTTGATTTCGAAGGCTTTGTTGACGGCGGGCCGTTCGAGGGCGGCAAGGGCAGTGATTATCCGCTGACGATCGGTTCCGGCAGCTTCATCCCGGGCTTTGAGGATCAGCTCATCGGCGTGAAGCCTGGCGAGGACGCTGAGGTGAGGGTGACATTCCCGGAGGATTACCAGGCGGAGAGCCTCAGGGGCAAAGAAGCGGTATTTAAGTGCAAGGTCAACGAAATCAGGGTGAAGGAGCTCCCGGAGGCGGATGATGAGTTCGCGAAGGATGTTTCCGAGTTTGATACGATGGCTGAGTACAGGGACGATATCCGCGCGAAGCTTCTTGAGAAGAAGACGCAGGATGCGAAGCGCGCAAAAGAGAACCAGGCGGTAGCGAAGGCTGTTGAGAATGCCCAGATGGATATTCCTGATGTGATGATAGATGAGCAGGTGCGCAGTATGGCGGAGGACTTTGAGAGACGGCTCCAGTCCCAGGGCATGACGATAGAGCGATATTTGCAGTTCACAGGCATGACAGCGGACAAGATCCTGGAGCAGATGCGCCCGGAGGCGCTTGCGCGCATCCGGAACAGCCTGGTGTTGGAGGCGGTCGCAGAGGCTGAGCATATTGAGATCAGTGATGAACGCCTTGAGGAGGAGCTTGTGAAGATGGCCGAGTCCTACAAGATGGAGGTTGACAAGCTCAAAGAAGTTATGGGCGATTATGAGAAGGAGCAGATGAAGAGGGATCTGACAATCCAGGCGGCGGTTGATGTGATTGCGGACGCGGCGGTTGAGACCGAGGCTGCTTCGGATGCAGAGTAAGCCGGTTGCCAGGTCAATCCATCCGATTGTTTGCGTATACTGTTTTTTGAAACGGCTGAAGCCGTTTCTTATCATTCAATGGGGAGGGCGGCAGTATGAGCTTTGTACCTTATGTTATTGAACAGACAGGGCGCGGGGAGCGTTCCTATGATATTTTTTCCAGACTGCTGAAGGACAGGATCATCTTTCTCGGCGAAGAGGTGACGGACGTCAGCGCGAATCTGATTGTGGCGCAGCTCCTGTTCCTCGAATCAGAGGATCCGAACAAGGATATTCAGCTTTATATTAACAGTCCGGGGGGTTCTGTTTCAGCGGGGATGGCGATTTACGATACCATGCATTATGTCAAGTGCGATGTTTCGACGATCTGTGTCGGCCTTGCGGCCAGCATGGGAGCGTTCCTGCTTGCGGGCGGGACGATAGGCAAGCGCTATGCGCTTCCGAATGCAGAGGTGATGATCCATCAGCCGTCCGGGGGAGCTCAGGGACAGGCGACGGATATCAAGATCGTGGCTGACAAGATCCTGCAGACGAAGAAGAAGCTCAATGAGATCCTGGCGGCGAACACAGGCCAGCCATATGAGGTCATTGCGGCGGACACAGAGCGGGATAACTGGATGACAGCGGAAGAAGCGAAAGCATACGGCTTGATCGACGGTGTTGTTGTGTCAAGGTAAAAGATTTGGATGATGGGGCTGTTACCGATGGGCGTGTGGCAGTCCCCCTTGTTAGTCCATCAGGGAGGTAAAAATGCCGGGGAAAATCGGAGAAAAAATCAGATGCTCCTTCTGTACCAAAACGGAGGACCAGGTGCGCAAGCTGATCGCAGGCCCGAATGGGGTATATATCTGCGACGAGTGTGTGGACATCTGCGCTGATATTATAGAGGAAGAGCTTGAGGAGGACTATGTGCTGGAGGATGCAGATGCGATTAACCTTCAGAAACCGATGGAGATCAAAGCCTTCCTCGACGAGTATGTGATCGGGCAGGATGAGGCGAAAAAGACGCTTGCCGTCGCTGTCTACAATCATTACAAACGTATTACGAGCGGGAAATATCTGGACGTGGAGCTCCAGAAGAGCAATATCCTGATGCTGGGGCCGACCGGCAGCGGCAAGACGATGCTTGCACAGACACTGGCGAGGCTGTTGAATGTGCCGTTCGCGATTGCGGATGCGACAGCCCTGACGGAGGCCGGTTATGTCGGCGAGGATGTGGAGAACATTCTGCTCAAGATTATCCAGGCTGCGGACTACGATATCAAGAAAGCTGAATACGGTATTATTTATATCGATGAAATAGATAAGATCACACGAAAATCAGAGAATGCGTCGATCACGCGGGATGTATCAGGCGAAGGAGTGCAGCAGGCGCTGCTGAAGATCCTCGAGGGTACGGTCGCATCCGTGCCGCCCCAGGGCGGCCGCAAGCATCCGCATCAGGAGCTGATCCAGATCGATACAACGAATATTCTCTTTATCTGCGGCGGCGCTTTTGAGGGAATCGATAAGATTATTGAGGCCCGCATGGATAAGAAGGGGATCGGCTTCAATTCCGAGCTGACACATAAGGAAGAAGAGAATGTCGGAGAAATCCTGAAGAAGGCCTTGCCGCAGGATTTTATCAAATACGGCATGATCCCGGAATTTATCGGGCGTGTGCCGGTTGTCGTCTCACTTGATGAGCTTGATAAGCACGCGCTGATACAGATCCTGACGGAGCCGAAGAATGCGATTGTGAAGCAGTACCAGGGTCTGTTTGGGCTCGATGATGTGGAGCTTACCTTTACTCCGGAGGCGATCGAAGCGATCGCGGACAAAACGATCCACAGGAAGACCGGGGCGAGAGGATTGCGTGCGATCATGGAGACAGCGATGAAGGATCTGATGTTCCGAATCCCGTCGGATGATACGATCCAGACCTGTCTTGTCACAAAGGAAATGATTGATGGTACCGGGGAGCCGGTGCTGACGTACCGTGAGGAGCCACGCACGAGGAGAAAGCGCAGGTTCGGCGGGCCGTCGCTGGAGACGGCGTAGAGGACAGGACAGCTCTGGCAGCTTTGCGGGGCTGCACAGACAGAAGAAAGTGAATTTATATGGATGAAATCATAAGGACATTGCCGGTCATCCCGCTGCGCGGGCTGACTGTGCTGCCGTCAATGGTGCTGCATTTTGATATCAGCCGGGAGAAATCCATCAGGGCAGTCGAGGCAGCCATGGCGGCAGATCAGGCGATTTTTTTAGTGACGCAGAAGAACCCGGATGAGAATAATCCGGGTTTACGAGGTTTATATGAGGTTGGCGTGTCGGCGCAGATACGCAATGTGGCGAAGCTGCCGAAAGACATTGTACGTGTTATGGCTGAGGGAACGGCCCGTGGCAGGCTTCTCGGTATCCAGGAGAGAGAGGGCTTCCTGGTTGGGGAGGCTTCGTTCTGCGATGAGCCGGATCCGGAGCTTGACGATCTGACGAAGGAGGCAATGACTCGTGCGCTGGAGGAACTTCTGAAGCGTTACAGCCAGCTCAATCAGAAGTTCGGCAAGGAAATGCTGCGCCAGCTCCTGGAGATCCGGGATTTTGCCCGCCTGACCATGGCGGTATGTGTACATCTTCCATTGTATTATGAACAGAGGCAGCGGCTTCTCGAGGCTGAGAATATGCTGGAACGATATGAACTGCTGAGCACGATCATGGTCAACGAGATGGAGATCATGCAGATCCGCGGCGAGATCGCCCAGAAAGTAAAAGAACGCGTTGACAAGAACCAGCGCGAGTATGTGCTCCGGGAGCAGCTGCGGCTGATCCAGGAAGAGCTTGGCGAGGATACGCTGCTCTCCGATATCCGCGGCTATCAGGAAGCGGTATCGAAGCTGACAGCTTCGGAATCTGTGAAGCAGAAAATACGGAAAGAAATCAACCGTCTCAAAAGCATCGGTGCCAATTCGGCGGAGAGCCCGGTACTGCGCGGTTATATCGAGACGCTGCTCGAGCTTCCGTGGGATAAGGAATCTGAGGACAACGAAGACCTGAGGAACGCGGCGAAGGTACTCGATGAGGATCATTATGGCCTCGAGAAGGTGAAGGAGCGTGTGCTTGAATTTCTTGCAGTGCGTTGCCTGACCAAAAAGGGTGACAGCCCCATCCTCTGTCTCGTGGGGCCGCCCGGCACAGGCAAGACATCGATTGCGCGGTCGATAGCCCGGGCGCTTGGCAAGAAATATGTGCGCATCAGCCTTGGAGGTGTGCGTGATGAGGCTGAGATCCGCGGCCACAGGCGTACCTATGTCGGAGCAATGCCTGGGCGTATTGCGGCCGGGCTCCGTCAGGCCGGCGTGAAGAATCCGCTGATGCTGATCGACGAGATTGACAAGGTCAGCAGCGATTACAAAGGAGATACATCGTCAGCGCTGCTCGAGGTGCTCGATTCGGAGCAGAACTGCCAGTTCCGTGATCATTATGTGGAGATCCCGATCGATCTTTCCGAGGTACTGTTTATCGCGACAGCGAACAGCCTGCACACGATCCCGAGGCCGCTGCTTGACCGTATGGAGATCATCGAGGTCACGAGCTACACGGCGAATGAGAAATATCACATCGCGAAGGAACATCTGCTGAAGAAGCAGATGGAGCATCATGGGCTGAAAAAAGGGCAGCTTGCCGTCACGAAGACAGCCCTGAATGCGATTATTGACGGCTATACAAGAGAGGCAGGAGTACGGCAGCTCGAGCGTAAGCTTGGGGAGATCTGCCGCAAGAGTGCGCGGGAAATCCTTGAGGGCGGTTTGCCGTCCGTGAAGGTGACAGGCAGGAACCTGGGAAAATACCTTGGGCAGAGACATTATACGGTCATGAAGAAGAATGATAAGAATGATGTCGGCATTGTGCGCGGCCTGGCCTGGACGAGTGTCGGAGGCGATACGCTTCAGATTGAGGTCAACACGATGCCAGGCAAGGGAGACTTCCTGCTGACCGGCCAAATGGGCGACGTCATGAAGGAGTCGGCGCGCACGGCGATCAGCTATATCCGCTCTGTCAGTGATGAATACGGGATAGACGAGGAGTTTTTCGGCAAAAAGGACATCCATATCCATATTCCGGAGGGAGCTGTCCCGAAGGACGGCCCGTCCGCAGGCATCACGATGGCAACGGCGATCCTCTCTGCGATCACGGAGATTCCGGTGCGCGCGGATGTCGCAATGACAGGTGAGATCACACTGCGGGGACGTGTCCTGCCGATCGGAGGCCTCAAGGAGAAGCTGCTCGCCGCGAAAAAAGCGGGGATGGCGGCTGTGATCATTCCATGTGAGAACCGGCCTGATATCAATGAGATCGATGCGGAGATCACGGATGGGTTGGAGCTTGTCTACGCGGAGACAATGAAGGATGTCCTGGCGGCAGCCCTTGTGAGGCAGGGCGGGAAATGAATTACAGGTTAATATTCACGGCATTGCTGTGCCGCCCGGATGTGCAGTGCCCTGGCATGAGAGGAGTGTGGCAGGTGTGCAGTGGATGGGGAAAGGCGCAGGAGTACAGGACGTATATGCAGCATGGCAGAAAGGCAGGGGACAGGGACGATGGTGATCAGGCAGGTAAATCTGGAAACGGTGTGTGGCATCACGAGCAGGTTGCCGGAGAATGCGCATGCCGAGGTGGCATTTGCGGGGAAGTCAAACGTTGGCAAATCTTCGTTGATTAACGGTCTCCTGAACCGCAAGGCGCTTGCCCGTACGAGTGCGCAGCCGGGCAAGACACAGACAATTAATTTTTATAATGTGAATGATGAGTTATACCTTGTCGACCTGCCGGGCTATGGTTATGCGAAGGTTCCCCAGAGTGAAAAGGAAAAGTGGAGCCGGCTGATTGAGCGTTATCTGCATGGTTCGAAACAGCTCCGTGCAGTCTTCTTGCTCGTTGATATCCGGCATGAGCCAGGTGCGAATGACAGGATCATGTATGAGTGGGTCTGCCATAATGGCTATGAGCCGATTGTGATCGCGACAAAGCTTGATAAGATCAAACGCAGCCAGCTTCTGAAGCAGCTTAAGCTGATCCGGGAAGGGTTGGGCGTGCATCCGGGGACGCAGATCATTCCGTTTTCGGCGGAGACAAAGCAGGGACGGGATGAGATCTGGAGCGTGATTGAAGCATTGTGCGCAATCGGATAGGGGAGAGCTATCGACCCTATCCGCCGCGCCGAGGGCGTGCTGCCTTCAGGCAGCTATCTTCCTCACGCCCTCGTGCGCATAAAAAAAGCAATCGGAATGACGGAACCGATTGCTTTTCCATGAATCAGATATATGCTTATGCCAGTGTATTGACTGCCTTCGTCAGACGTGAAACTTTTCTGGCCGCATTGTTCTTGTGATAGACGCCTCTTTTTGCAGCCTTATCAATGACAGAAGTAGCGGACACCAGTGCAGCCTGTGCAGCAGCCTTATCGTTTGCGGCAACAGCAGCCTCTACCTTCTTGATCGCCGTCTTGACAGCAGACTTGACAGACTTATTTCTCTCATTTCTGGCCTTTGATACCAGGATTCTCTTCTTAGCAGACTTAATATTAGCCAACGGGTACACCTCCAAACGTATTAATAATAAGTGTTTCATTAAAATCGGACACGGACGTTTAATGTAAACATACTCATATATCTTAGCCCAAAGCTTGATTTGTGTCAATAGATATTTCGGGAAAACTCGAAAAACCTGTTTCTGCTTTTCATGAATTCACTAATTCTTAAGGAAATCCTCTGGCCGACGTGATTGACAAAAAGTGGCAGATCATCTATTCTTAAGGAAGATTTTTGCCACGGCTCAGCGAGAACTTTACATTTGTCGCAAAGCCTGCCGGAATGCATTCAGACAGGATATCATGATACAAGGGGCATGATACGCCCGGAAGGGACAGAGCAGGGGGAATGGTCGGCGGCTGCCGCAGAGAGGTATATTATATAAGAAAAGGGACAGAGTAACAGTGCGTTAGCATCGGGTTGTTTTGGAGGAGATTATGGATGACAGAGATTTGGAGCTGCAGCAGAGGCGTGCGAGGCGTCGCAGGAATGAGCTGATTACAAAATGCGTGATTTCACTGCTGGTGCTGGTGGTGATTATACTGGCGGGTGTCCTGGTGAAGGGTGCTCTCATGCCGCGCCTTTCCCGGGGGAAAAGTACTGCGCCCAGGACGGATATCCTCAGCGTTCTGGAAGAGAAGCAGGCGGGGGGACAGGAAGAGGCGGCTCCCGGAGGAGTGCCGGAGAACGCAGCGGAGCTGATTGCGCAGGCCGACCGCATGGCTGCGATGTATGATTATGACAGTGCGATGAATTTCCTCAAAGAGACGGACGGATATTCCGGCAGCCAGGAGATGCAGGATGCTGTCGCCGGTTATGAGGCAGCGAAGACATCCTGCGTCGCGTACCCGGCTGACCAGGTCACACATGTGTTTTTCCATACGCTGATTTATGATACGTCTAAAGCGTTTGACGGTGACGAGGATGCGGGCGGTTACAATCAGGTCATGACGACGATGAGTGAGTTCGAGGGGATCATGCAGTCGATGTACGAGAAGGGCTATGTCATGGTCAGCCTGCATGATATGTGCACGGTCAACACGGACGGTACTGTGTCGCGGGGCGAGATCCTGCTCCCCCCGGGCAAGACTCCGTTTGTGCTGTCGCAGGATGATGTCAGCTATTACCATTATATGGATGGCGACGGCTTCGCGCAGAAGCTGGTTGTCGATGAGGACGGCAGAGTGAAAAATACGTATATTGAGGATGACGGCAGTATTTCCGTCGGCGTTTATGATCTGGTCCCATGGATCGACAGCTTTGTGGAGGAGCATCCCGATTTTTCCTATCACGGCCACAGGGGCATCATAGCGCTGACCGGGTATGAGGGAGTGCTCGGCTATCGGACGGATGAGGTTTATCGCACAAAGGATCCGGAGCGGGTGACAAAGTACCAGCAGGAATTCTTTGACGCGCACCCTGGCTTCGATGAGGCTGCCTGGCAGAATGAGGTTGATGAGGCGACGGCTGTTGCCGCTGCGATGCGAGCGGAGGGCTGGGAGTTTGCGAGCCATACCTGGGGCCATATCTCCCCGTTGGACAGGGGGATCGACGTGACGAAGACAGATACGGAGCGCTGGCTGAGTAATGTTGCGACGGTAGTCGGCGATACGGATGTGATTATCTTTGCGTTCGGAGCGGATATCGGGGACTGGCAGCCGTATACGGATGACAACGAATTCTTCACCTATCTGAAAGGAAAAGGCTTCAATATATACTGCAATGTCGATTCTTCAAAGAACTGGGTGCAGTTCGGGGATACCTTTATGCGCCAGGGGCGGCGCAACCTTGACGGCTACCGGATGTACTATAATCCGGATTTGCTGAGCGATCTGTTCGACGTGGATGCAGTGTGGGACAGCGCGCGGCCGACGCCTGTGCCGGAAATGTAAGTGCAGGTAACTATTCAGCCATGCGGCAAATCGCAGGAATGGATGGCTGAATAGTTACAGGAAACACAGGTGGGTCAGGTATCCAAAATAAGATTTTTGTGTTATAATGTCAGGCAGCTGCCCGGATCAGGCATTGTGCCGACGACAGGCAGTTCACACCGGCAGGGAATGATGATATACTGGGAAATGGGTTTTGCCCTGCGGAAACGCAAAGAACAGATAAAGAATACGGAGGATTGATTTATGAGGACATACCTTGTGACCGGCGGGGCCGGGTTCATCGGTTCAAATTACATTCATTATATGTTTCAGAAGTATGGAGATACGATTCGCATCATCAATGTGGACAAGCTGACATATGCCGGTAACCTGGAGAATCTCAGGGATATTGAGGACAGGGAGAATTATACATTCATCCGTGCGGATATCTGCGATACGGATGCGATCAATAAGATTTTTGAGGAGAATGAGATCGACCGTGTCGTACATTTCGCGGCGGAGAGCCATGTAGACCGCAGCATCCGCGACCCCGAGGTGTTTGTGAAGACGAATGTGCTCGGCACGCTTGTGATGCTCAACGCGGCGAAGGCTGCCTGGGAACTGCCGGACGGCACGTTCAGGCCGGACAGGAAATTCCTGCATGTCTCAACGGATGAGGTGTATGGCTCTCTGGAGGATGAGGGCGAATATTTCTATGAGACGACCCCGTATGCCCCGCACAGCCCGTATTCCGCGAGCAAGGCATCCTCCGATATGTTGGTGAAGTCCTACATCGACACGTACCATTTCCCGGCGAATATCACGAACTGCAGCAACAATTACGGCCCGTACCAGTTTCCGGAGAAGCTGATCCCGCTGATCATCAACAATGCGCTTCAGGGCAAACAGCTTCCAGTGTATGGCGACGGCAAAAATGTCCGCGACTGGCTGTATGTCGAGGACCACGCGAAGGGGATCGACATGGTGCAGGAAAAGGGCCGCCTGTTCGAGACGTACAATATCGGCGGTCACAATGAGAAGCAGAATATCCAGATCATCCATATCATCCTTGATACACTGCGGGAGATGCTGCCGGAGGGAGATCCGCGCAGGGAGTTTGTCAACGAGAAGCTGATTACGTATGTGACGGACCGCAAGGGACATGACCGCCGCTATGCGATCGCGCCGGATAAGATCCGGGCTGAGGTCGGCTGGGAGCCGGAGACGATGTTTGAGGATGGTATCCGCCGCACGATCCAGTGGTTTTTCGAGCATGAGGACTGGATGAAAAATGTCACAAGCGGCGATTACCAGAAATATTACGAAGAGATGTACGGGAAAAAACAGGAGAGATGACGGTGGAGAAGCTGGTTGTGCTGCCGGCAGAGATCATCCGGAACAGGAAGATGGTCTATAAGCTGGCCAAAAATGACTTCAGGACGAAATTCGCCGGTTCCTACCTCGGGACAATCTGGGCGTTCGTGCAGCCGGTTGTGACCGTCCTTGTATACTGGTTTGTGTTTGAGGTCGGTTTCCGCAGCAGTGAGACGACGCTCCCGGTTCCCTTTGTGCTCTACCTTGTGGCCGGGATCGTCCCGTGGTTTTATTTTCAGGATGCGTTGACGGGCGGTACGAATGCTTTGATCGAGTACAGCTACCTTGTGAAGAAGGTCGTATTCAATATCAGTGTGCTCCCGGTCGTGAAGCTGTTGTCGGCGCTGTTTGTGCATATATTTTTTGTCTGCTTTATCATGCTGCTGTACTGTCTGTACGGGTACTTTCCGACCTTGTACTATCTGCAGGTGTTTTATTACACGGGCGGGCTGTTTTTGCTGACGCTTGGGCTGTGCTATGCGACGAGCGCGGTCGTGGTTTTTTTCCGGGATCTCTCCCAGATGATCAATATCGCGCTTCAGGTGGGGATCTGGCTGACGCCGATCATGTGGGTGGCGGAGGACAGGCTTGTCCGCTATCCGCTTTTGTTCCGTGTCCTGAAGCTGAATCCGGTTTATTATGTGGTCACCGGTTACCGCGACGCGTTTATCTACAGGCACTGGTTCTGGGAGCGGCCTCTGTGGACCGTGTATTTCTGGTGCTTCACGGCGGCGGCTTTCCTGTTCGGGAACTGGGTGTTTGGGCGGCTGCGCGTGCATTTCGCGGATGTGCTGTAGAATAGCCTGCGGGCTTTTTCGTGCTGTTGGAGTATTACGATATGGCAGGAAGCTGCGGTACGGGTGTCGGGATCATGGCATGGAAAAGGGATAACGGTTTGGCAGGATATTGTGGCATGGATATCTGAATGGTGATATGGGAAAAGATACCGCAGCGCAGGTGATGATGAGAGAGGGCTGCAGTGTCAGGCAGGGATATATGGTCAGGCAGGAGAGTGGACTGTGGAGAAGAATACTGCAATTTGCGTAGATCACGTGACAAAGCTGTACAAGCTGTACGATAAGCCGTCAGACCGGCTTAAAGAGAGCCTGGGACTGACGAAAAAGAAGTGCTATCGCGAGCATTATGCGCTCACCGATGTCAGCTTTTCGGTTGAGAAGGGAGAGACGATCGGGATCATCGGTACGAACGGGGCAGGGAAATCGACGATCCTCAAGATCATTACCGGCGTGCTGAATCCGACCGGGGGGCAAGTGACGGTGGACGGGCGCATTTCTGCGCTGCTGGAGCTTGGCGCAGGATTTAATATGGAGTACACCGGGATCGAAAATGTGTATCTGAACGGCACGATGATGGGCTTCTCGGAGGAGGAGATTGACGCCAGGCTGGGGGACATCCTGGCTTTTGCGGATATAGGAGATTTTGTGAACCAGCCGGTCAAAACGTACTCGAGCGGTATGTTTGTCCGGCTGGCTTTTGCGGTCGCGATCAACATTGACCCGGAGATCCTGATTGTGGATGAGGCGTTGTCGGTCGGGGATGTTTTTTTCCAGGCAAAGTGCTACCGCAAGTTTGAAGAGTTCAAGGAGGAGGGTAAGACGATCCTGTTCGTCAGTCACGACCTGAGCAGCATCAGCAAATACTGTGACCGCGTCGTGCTGCTCGACCACGGGAAGGCCGTTGATACCGGCTCGCCCAAGGAAATGGTGGATCTGTATAAGCGCCTGCTTGTCAACCAGGGGCCGGGGCAGGAGGAAAAGCAGCGTCCGTCGGGGCAGATTTACCCATCCGGGAAGACGGGCTGGATCACGCCGCGGGAGATGAATCCGAACCTGCTCGAATACGGGGACGGGCGCGCCGAAATGCTCGGCTTTATGCTGCTGGATGAGCATGGCGTCCAGACGAATACGATCGAGAAGGGCAGCACCTTTACGATCAAGGTCAGGGTACGCTACCACGAGGATATTGTCGACCCGATTTTTGCATTTACGATCAAGGATATGCGCGGGACGGAGATTACCGGGACGAACACGATGTTTGAACGGATAGCGGTGCAGCCGAGGAAGGCGGGGGAGACCGATGTCGTCACCTACACGCAGCGTGCGGATCTGCAGGGAGGGGAGTACCTGATCTCATTCGGGCTGACCGGGTACCGCGTCGGGGAGTTCACGGTGTACCATCGGCTGTACGATGCGTGCAGCCTTGTGATCGTGTCGACGAAGAATACGGTCGGTTTCTACGATATGAATTCGGTGATTACGGTCGGGCAAGATGAGACTATATTGGGAAATGAAAAATAAACGCAGGGATTGAGAAAGATTTGCAAAAAAGATTTGGAAGGAGACAGGTGTATGCGGCAGGAGAAGATAGGGCAGGTGACGCTCGACTATCAGTTTTACCCGGGGGAGGATCGGTACAGCGACGGCGAGATAGAGGATGAGCTGCTCGAGATCGCGCAGAACTGCCGCGGGGAGGAGCTCGAGCGGGAGATTGCGCGCCGCGGCAGCTGGCCGGTCCTGTATCATTTCTCCCATATCAGGGAGAATATTGCCGAGTGGCTGCCGATGGACGGGACGGAGCATGTGCTTGAGATCGGGGCAGGCCCCGGGGCGATTACCGGGGTGTTGGCGCGGAAGGCGGCCCAGGTGACCTGCATTGACCTGTCGCGCAGGCGGAGCCTGGTCAATGCGTACCGCCATCAGGGCTGCGGGAATCTGCGGCTGCTGGTCGGCAATTTTCAGGATATCGAACGCAATCTTGGGGAGAAGTTTGACCTGATCACGCTGATCGGGGTGTTTGAGTACGCGCAGTTCTCGATTCAGTCGGAGACACCGTTTTCCGACTATCTGGCGTGCATCCGCCGCCATCTGAAGCCGGGCGGCAGGCTGGTGATCGCGATTGAGAATCGGCTTGGGCTCAAATACTGGGCCGGGGCGACCGAGGATCATACGGGCGTTTATTTTGAAGGGCTCGAGGGGTATCCGACGACAGATTATGTGCGGACATTCTCGAAGCCGGAGCTGGAGTCGCTGCTTTGCGGCGCCGGCCTTTCCGATTATTCATTCTACTATCCCTATCCGGATTACAAGCTTCCGGGTCGTATATATTCGGACAGGTATCTGCCGAGGAAAGGGGAGCTGACGCAGAATCAGCAGAATTATGACCGCGAGCGGATCAGGCTGTTTTCGGAGGCTCGTGTCTATGATTCAATGTGCGGGAGCGGGCTCTTTGCGCAGTTGTCGAATTCGTTCCTTGTGGTGGCGCGGGAGAAGGATGCGATGATTTCGCACAGCACCACTTTATATACAAAGTATTCAAATGAGCGGCGGCACAGCTTCCGCATCAGGACAGACATCCGGCAGGATGCGGACGGGACGCGCCATATCTGGAAGCTGGCTGCGGATCAGGAGGCAAAGGATTACGTCCAAAAGCTCTACGAAAAGTATCTGTGGCTGCGGGATGACCTGGCAGAGACAGGGCTGGCCGTGAATGAATGCGAGCTGCGAGGCGGTCAGGCATATTTTCCGTTTGTGGAAGGCAGGACGCTCGAGGAGAAGCTGGATGGGCTGCTTGCGCGTGGGAAAATTGCGGAGCTGGCGGAGGAGATCGCGCGGTATTTTGCGATGTTTGCACCTGACCGGGAGAATGCTTTTGCGGGATCGGTACAGGAGAACAATCAGGTAAATAATGCTGACAGTCTGCATTGTCCCGGTAACAGCGTGTCTGCTGATGGGATCGTTTCCGATAATGATGATAAGGAAAGACTGTACCGGCGGGATGGTATGGTATTCGGACATGAATGTGAGTTCCGCATGACAGAGCAGTTTCAAATGGTCTTTGGCAATGTACAGTTCGCGCAGCCGATGCTGTGCCGGGCGGTCTCCGATATTGACATGATTTTTTCCAATGCGATTGAATGCGGAGACGGCTATGAGCTGATTGATTATGAATGGACCTTTGATTTTCCTGTCCCGGTAAAATTTGTGCAGTACCGCTGTCTCTACTATTATATATATGGGAGTGAGAAGCGCAGCTGTCTGGCACAGAAGTGCCTGATGCTATCCGATGGCAAGACCAGGGGTTCAGTTGAGTCTGGTGCGGTTGGTAAGGATAAGACTTCAAAGGATGAGGATAATTACCGCGTTGATCTTTTCTCATATTTCGGAATCAGCGAGTCGGAGCGCGAACAGTTTGCGCAGATGGAGCGCTGCTTCCAGCAGTATATTCTCGGCACCTATACGCCGGCCTGGAAGCTCTATGATGAGATTTCGGACGGTGTGATCCCGGTGATGCCGCTTGTGGAGCGGGAGAGTACACGCAGGCACAGGAATAAGATAGAGGTATATTTTGACGATGGCCGTGGGTTCGGCGCCTGGAATTGCAGGAAGTACTGCCCGGCGCAGGAGGGGAGGGCGTCTCTTGAGATCGCGCTCCCGGAGAAGACATTGGCCACACGCGTCGACCCGTGCGGGGAGCGCTGCATTGTGCGTGTGCTTGAGCTGACGCAGGAGGGGCACTCTCTTACATGGCGCAGCAACGGTGCACCGGCTGACAACGGGGATATCATCTTTGATACAGAGGATCCGCAGATTATTTTTGAAACGCCGTATGGCGGCCCGGTGAAATTCTCCTTCCAGACGGAGCCGCTCGGCGGCCTTGTGCGTGAGATGGTGCTGAACCAGCACGGGAAGCTGCGCTGGATCGAGCAGACGAAGGTCTGGAAAGCGTACCGCAAGGTCAAACACGCGGCAGACACCTCATTTCCGAAGCGCCTGCCATGATTGGAGGATGTGAACCTTTTCACGCGTCCGCGCCGCTTTGGGAAAACGTTGAATATGAGTATGCTCAAAAATTGGCGCATATGGTATTGCGTTTTGCAGGAAACGATGCAGGGTGATTTTTGAAAAAATGTAATGGGATACACGATACACGATGCATCGGTTTTATGCATCGTCAGGGAAAGTACTGGATTGAGCGATAAGCGAATGAAAAAAGGATAAGGAGAGACGGAATAATGATACGGAAATATGTATATGGAGATCCGGTGGAGACAGAAGCGGTGGTTAAGCAGCTTCCGGCTTCCTGTATGGAGGAAAATGGCCTGATTGAAATGCAGTATGACGGGGAACAGCTCCGCATGGCCTGCCCGATGGGAGAATCCGATCAGGTCTTCGGGCTTGGCGAGCAGGTGAGGGGGATCAATAAGCGTGGCTTTTCTTATATCAGCTATGCGGCGGACGATCCGGGTCACACGGAGAACCGCCATTCCCTTTATGGGGCGCACAATTTTATGATCCTTGACGGGGCTAAGCGGTTCGGGATATTTGTGGACGATCCTTCCCGCGTGGTGTTCGATGTCGGGGAGACGGATTACGGCAGGTTGGAGATTACGGCGGGGCCGGACTGTGCCGTGTACCTGATTGAGGGAGACAGCCTGAAGGATATTGTGAAGCAGTTCCGCAGGATGATCGGGAGAAGCTATATCGCTCCGAAGTGGGCGTTCGGCTACCAGCAGTCCCGGTGGGGCTACCGCTGCGAGGAGGATATCCGGGAGGTAGTGAGGAGGCATCACGGGAACGGGATCCCGCTGGATGCGGTCTATCTCGATATCGATTATATGGATGATTACAAGGACTTCACGGTCAGTGAGGCCGGCTTCCCGGATTTCGCCGGATTTGTCCGGGAGATGCGGCAGGAGCAGATCCATCTTGTCCCGATTATCGACGCGGGCGTGAAGATCGAGGAGGGCTATCCGGCCTATGAAGAGGGGGTAGCCGGGGATTATTTCTGCAAGGATGAGGAGGGGGAGGATTTTGTCGCGGCAGCCTGGCCGGGCAGGGTGCATTTCCCGGATGTGCTGAATGCCGGTGCGAGGAAATGGTTCGGAGACCAGTACAGGGTTCTGATCGACCAGGGGATCGACGGCTTCTGGAATGATATGAATGAGCCTGCCATCTTTTATTCGGACAAGCGGCTCGGGGAGGCGTTTGATAAGATCGGCTCTATGAAGAATGAGAATCTGAATATTGATTCTTTCTTCCAACTGAAGGATGCGGTAGTGGGACTATCCAACAGCATTGAGGATTACCGCAGCTTTTACCATAATATGGATGGCCGCAGGGTCTGCCACGACAAGGTGCACAATCTTTTCGGATACAATATGACGCGGGCGGCGTCGGAGGCATTTGACCGGATCGTCCCGGAGAAGCGGATCCTGATGTTCTCCCGGTCGTCTTATATCGGGATGCACCGCTACGGCGGAATCTGGACAGGCGATAATCACTCCTGGTGGCAGCAGCTGTTGCTGAGCATCCAGCAGATGCCGTCGCTGGGGATGTGCGGCTTCCTGTATACGGGTTCGGATATCGGCGGCTTCGGGAGCGATGTGACGGAGGATCTCCTGCTGCGCTGGACGGAATTCGGCATCTTCACCCCGCTGATGCGGAACCATTCTGCCATCGGGACGAGGGAGCAGGAGGTATATCGGTTCCCGACGCGCCTGCAGAGCTTCCGCAACCTGATCCGCATCCGCTACGCCCTGATCCCGTATCTCTACAGTGAATACATGAAGGCGGCGTTGGAGGACGGGCTGTATTTCCGGCCGCTGGCCTTTGATTACCCGGAGGATCCGCAGGCGCGCCGGGTGGAGGATCAGCTCATGCTCGGGGATTCGCTGATGCTTGCGCCGGTGTACACGCAGAATGCCGTTGGACGTTACGTGTACCTGCCGGAGGATATGCTGATGGTTCGCATGAAGTCGCCGACGGACAGGGTCTGCACAGAGATGAAAAAGGGCCACCATTATATCGATGTCGCCCTGGATGAGGTCGTCGTATTCCTGAGGAGGAACCATGTGCTTCCGCTCGCTGTCCTGCCGGAGCAGGTGCGTGGCACGGCGGACCTGGAGGGCGCAGAGCTTGAGTGGATCGGATATGTGCCGGAACAGGCAACGTATGTACTCTATACGGATGACGGGCTGACGAAGGAGTATCCGGGCAAAGAGGCGTGGAGGACGGTTGCTTTTTCAAAGGATGATTTTTGAGAAAGGAGACATGAAAATGGAACGTAAGGTTATGGTTATGACTGGCAAAGCAGCAGGGGCGCATCCCGTGAGTCCGGATTTATATGGTATCTTTTTTGAGGATATCAATTTTTCCTGTGACGGCGGAATCAATGCCAATATGGTGAGCAATTACAGCTTTGATGGAATTTACTTTTCAAATGAAGAACTGAAGGCGGTGAAGGATCCCCTGCGGGACTGGATGATGGAGGGCGGTTCTCTTCAAAGCGGAAAGGAAGCTGCGCTGCATCCGAACAGTGGTTACGGGAGAGTCAGCGTTGAGGGGCACGCGGTGCTGGCTAACCTGGGATTTAACGGACGGAAGATCCACAGGGAAGAATGTGCCATGAGCATCCGCGAAGGTCGGGAGTACGAATTTTCCTGCTGGCTGAGGCTGGTTGATTTCCGGGGATCCATCTCTGTGAGAATTGTGGATGGGGAGAAGCGTGCTTTGTCGGAAACGGCAGAGGTGAAAGACAGCGGGAATGACGGCTGGGAAAAGGTATCTGCGATCGTCCGCGGCACGTCGGCAGGCTATGGCAGGCTTGAGCTTGTATTTGACGGCAACGGAACGCTGGATCTTGATTGTGTGTCGCTGATGGACGGCGACTACTGGCATAAGGGTGATCCGAAGTGGCGTCATGGTAAGCTTCGGAAGGATCTGATCTGCGCACTGGAGGATATGAGGCCGTCCTTCATGCGTTTTCCGGGCGGATGTATCGTGGAAGGCCAGCTCCCGGAAAATGAATATAACTGGAAAGATACCGTGGGCGAGCTGTATGAGCGCAGGAGCAATTACAATCTGTGGTCGGAGAAACTAGAAGACGGCGGGTATAATCAGTCGTATCAGATCGGATTTTACGAGTATTTCTGCCTGTGCGAGGATCTGGGAATGAAGCCTCTGCCGACGCTCTCAGCGGGACTGAACTGTCAGATCCGTTCCCAGCAAAGAGGGGAAGCGGTCTGCCCGAATATTCCGGTGGACAGTGAAGCATTCCGGATAAGGATCATAGACAACTATCTGGATCTGTTGGAGTTTGCACTGGGAGCTCCGGGCAGCGGCCCGTGGGCAGATTTGCGTTCGCAGATGGGGCATCCTGAGCCGTTTGGCCTTGACCGTATCGGCATCGGGAATGAGAATTACGGGGAGGAGTACTTCAGGAGATTTGAAGTGATTGAGAAAGCGGTTCACGAGCGGTATCCTGAGATTACCTGTGTCCTCTGCGGTGGCATCCATCCGTTTGCGGAGGATGTGATGGGGCTACCGGGGCTCAACACTGTTTATAAGTTTGCAAATAAGTATCCTACGGCGCTGGTGGACGAGCATTCCTATCATACGCCTCAGTGGTTTGAGGAACAGTCAGTGCGGTTTGACCATTATCCGCGGGGCGGCGCAAGGGTTTATTTCGGAGAATATGCTGCAAACAGCATGTTGGGTCAGTTGTCGGCTGACGGAGAGAGTGAGAGTATGCGCCCCATGAATGAGAGCAACCAGCTTGACACGGCGCTTGGAGAGGCAGCATTTCTGACCGGCGTGGAGCGAAACAGCGATGTTGTGGCCATGGCGTCCTATGCCCCGCTGTTCAATTTGATCGACAGCGACCAGTGGAACCACAATCTGATTAACTTCAATCCGCGGACGCTGTGTCTCTCCACAAACTACTTTGTCCAGAAGATGTTTGCAACGCACCTTGGCACGCAGTATGTACCGTTCGCGGGAGAGCTTCCGGAGCATGTGTACCTCGCCGTGACGGAGGATGAGGATAATCTGTATGTAAAGCTTGTAAATACAGGAGTGGCCGTACATTGGCTTGCGATGCAGTTTGAGTCGGATATCGTATCTGCAGCGGGTGAGGTGCTCCGCAGCGATGATCCTGCCAGCCGGAACGACCTGCAGTTTGCGGGAGAAGCGGTATATAACGTGTATCCGGCGGAAGAAGAGTATCCGGTGGAGGGGAATGCACTGCAGATAGAAGTGCAGTCCTTTGCGGTGTATGTAATTACGGTAAAAAAGAAATAAGTAGTTTTTGGAATTCTTGAAATATTTGCGCATATTGAACATAAACAAGCACAAAAAAGCTGAGAAAGAAAACTCAAGAACAAATCTGCTGATTGAAAGAAGAGGAGAAACATCCGTTATTCTTCTGATGCCCAGATATCTGAAACAACATGGAACTGAGTTTAACCATTGGTTTGAGTGTATTTATAAGTGTGCGAATACTAACGGCATCACTGATGAGAATATATACCTTTTTGAAAGCTTCGGAAACAATGCAAGAAAGTTTTTAGAGACATACCTCTATTACAGATATCCAGATAGAGATACCTTTGACAATGAACCGCCAGACAGAAGCATGGACTCGCTGCGACGGAACGAAGGGTTCAAACTCATGAGATTGCCTTGAGCTGCTTTAAGCTGCTTTGAGCTGCTTTGAGAGTGGACAAGATTTAAACAAGAGATCGTCTGACAGGCGATGATGGACGTTCAACCTTGGTCGCAACGGGAACTGGTTCCGGAAAAACAGACCTTGCGTGCCTGCTTCGCCGTCTGAAACGCCGTTTGGGTATCTATGACGGCTATCTGTGCTGTATCGGCACATCGGCAACGATGGGATCGAAGGATAACAATAGCAGCATCATTGAGTACGCGACAGAGATCTTCGGAGAGTTTTTCGAGAGAGATGCGGTTATCACAGGAGGCATGATATAGCCTCTTTCAGTAAAGTGGAATTTATGGTATACTCTAACGGACACGAAGCAGAGACAGGGAGAATGACGATGAAGCTGAAAAAGGCTTGTATTAGTTATCATATAGACAGGGTTGAGAGCCATTACGGCAACGTGATGGTGCGCGGCTGGGCGGTGAACCGCAGGCCGGGCGGTGAGCTCTCCGTCTCAGTGACGGATGGAAAGGGCAGGGCGCTGCCGGTGTATGTGGAGCGCCTTGTGAGGCCGGACGTTAATGAGATGTTTGGTCAGGAGACGGACTGCAAATCAGGGCTGCACATCCTGATCGACCGCGCGGTGCTGGATACGCCGTATGTGTGGCTGGTGTTTGACAACGGGCAGGAGCGGACGCGCCGCAAGCTACGCATCAATGAAGGAGCCGGGCTGCGGAGCTTTGCGAAGGTGCGCAAGATACGGCGGCACGGGCTGTCTGACGACACGGCGCCGGATTACGATGTATGGGTTCGCGCACAGCAGCCGGATCGTGCTCAGAGGAAGGAGCAGCGGGCGCGCCGCTTTGCGGAGCATCTGAAGTTTTCGATTGTGGTTCCGCTGTACAATACGCCGCAGGAGTTCCTGAGAGAGATGATCGATTCGGTTTTGGATCAGACTTATGAGAATGTTGAGCTCTGCCTTGCGGATGGGAGCAGCGAGGACGCGGTAGAGCGGTATGTTCACAGCCGCTATGCAAAGGAGGCGCGGATCAAATACTGCCGTCTCAAAAAGAACCGTGGCATCTCGGACAATACGAATGCTGCGATCAGGATGGCGGATGGGGATTTTCTGGTATTTGCCGATCACGATGATGTGCTGACGGTTGACGCAGTCTATGAGCTGGCGGCGGCAGTGCAGGCGCACCCGGAGGCTGGCGTGATCTACTCGGACGAGGACAAGATGAACCGCAGCGGGAAGGCGTATTTTGGGCCGCATTTCAAGCCGGATTTCAGTATGGAGCTGCTGTGCTGCAACAATTATATCTGCCACCTGTTTGCGGTGCGCAGGAGTATCCAGGAGCAGGTTGGGCTGCTCGACCGGGCGTATGACGGGGCGCAGGATTATGATTTTGTGCTGCGGTGCTGTGAGGCGGCGCGCAGCGTTTACCATATTCCAAGGGTGCTGTATCACTGGAGGACACACCCGCAGTCGACTGCGGGCAATCCGGCAAGCAAGGCATATGCGTTTGAAGCCGGACGGCGTGCGGTCGAGGCGCATTACCGGCGGGTCGGGATCCGGGCCGAGGTGGAGAGCACGGCCATGCTCGGACGGTACAGGACGCGGTTTTCGGTGGAAGGGACGCCGCTTGTCTCGATCGTGATTCCGAACAAAGACCATGTGGAGGACCTGAGACGGTGCATCCGCTCGATTGTGCAGAGGTCGACGTATGGGAATTATGAGATAGTGATTGTGGAAAATAACAGCACGGAGACGGCAACGGAGAAGTTCTACCGGGAGCTGGAGTCCCCGGTGCGCGTGCTGCGCTATCCGTCCGCATTTAACTATGCGGCGCTTCACAACTGGGCTATACCGCAGGTGCGCGGCGAGTATGTGATCCTGCTGAACAATGACATCGAGGTAATCAGTCCGGGCTGGATCGAGGAGCTGCTCGGTATCTGCCAGAAGCCGGACGTCGGGGCGGTCGGCGCGAAGCTGTATTATCCTGACGGGACGATCCAGCATGCAGGTGTGGTTCTCGGGCTGTGCGGCGTGGCGAGCCATATTTTTGTCGGATATCCCGGCGATAAGGACGGGTATGCGGGACGGCTTGTGTCAGTGCAGGATATGAGTGCTGTGACGGCGGCCTGCATGATGACGAAGCGTTCCTCTTATCTGGCGGTTGGCGGTATGGAGGAGGGTCTTGCGGTTTCGTATAATGATATCGACTACTGCCTGCGGCTGCGCCGCGCCGGACAGCGCGTTGTGTTCACACCATATGCGGAGCTGACACATTATGAGTCCAGAACGCGAGGGCTTGAGGATACGCCGGTAAAGAAGGAACGGCTGGCGCGGGAGGCGGCACTGTTTGAGGAGCGCTGGCGGGAGGTGCTTGCTGCGGGAGATCCGTTCTATAATCCGAATCTGTCGCGGACGAAAGCGGA
>CAYRKA010000001.1:30500-101142 GCA_964424785.1 uncultured Lachnospiraceae bacterium
AGGAGAATGAATATGTTGGAGTTTAAGTATGATACGCAGCTTTTGATTGAAGGAGAGAATCTGGACGAGGACGTGATCGCCGATTATTTCACGGAGCATTTCAAGGGGGACTGCCTGCTGGCGGTCGGCGATGAGGAGCTGATCAAGATCCACTTCCATACGAATGAGCCGTGGAAGGTATTGGAGTACTGTGCGACGCTCGGCGAGATTTACGATATTGTGATTGAGGATATGGACAGGCAGTCGCGCGGGCTCAAGGGCTGAGGCCGGGCAAATCGGGAAAATAAGAGGATGAGCCAGAACAGGCTGAGATCCGACGGAGAGGAGATGCCGGGACAGACGGAGGAAATCATGGAAGGAAGATTCAACCGGGAGCGCGTCCGCTTTCACACGAAAAAAAAGAATACGCTGGTGATCCAGGGATGGTTCGAGGACGACGCGGACGGCGCGGAGCAGTTTGCCGCAAAGTTTGACGGAAAGCTGCTGCCGCTCAAGACGGTTGTACAGCGCGGCGTTGAGGTGACGAAGAAATATCTGCGCTACAGGACAAACGTCATGACTGAGTATTTTCTGATGGTCACGCTGCCGGAGGATTATACGCGTGCGGGGATGCTGCGGGTGTATCATGTCGGGAGCAGAGCAAATAGCGTAGATACCAGCTGCGTATCAGGGTCAGACGTAAGAGCCGCAGCAGATGGCGGAGACGCGGCAGGGCCGGTACAGCACTGTATATTTTCTGCCACAGGCCGATCCCTTCATCGTCTCTCGCAGCGCCTGGATTCGTGGATGGAGGCGCTGCGGGAGCTGCCGGACGGCAGGTATCAGCTTCGTGGCTGGTACATGGGCTGCGCGAAGGCGGAGATCGCGCTCCTGAAAAATGACGGCTCGGTGATTCCGGCGGAGTGTGCGGTCGGGCAGAGGCTTGATATTCTCGGGGAATTCCCGGAGGCGGAGTTTGGCGATACGCGCGGGTTTGAGCTGACCTTTGACAGGCCGGAGGGGAATTACCTGCGCCTGGCGCTGAAGGGCGGAGGGAAAAGGGCGCTGTACGTCGTCAACTGCAGCAAGATGCTCTCCGGCCGCGAGGGACTTGTGAATCTCTGCCGCAAGAGCTACCGCTATCTGAAGCGCAAGGGCTTCCGGCAGTTCACAAAGCGCGTCTCAGACGTTGTGCTCGGTGTCGATACCATCAGCTATGAGCGGTGGCGCAGGAAATACGGCGTCACGAGGCAGGAGCTGGAGCGCCAGAGGGCGGAGCAGCTTGCTTATCGGCCGAAATTCAGCATTGTCGTCCCGGTTTACCGCACGCCGGTAAAATTTCTTTGTGAGATGATCGCGTCAGTGGAGCGTCAGACCTATCCGGACTGGGAGCTTGTGCTGTCCGACGGCAGCGGCGCGGACTCGCCGGTCGCGGGGCTTCTCGATGAGTATGCCGGGAAGGATGGCCGCATCCGTGTCCTTCACAATGGCACACAGCTTCGCATTGCGCAGAATACGAATGCTGCGCTGGAGGCGGCGTCAGGTGATTTTATCATTTTCGGCGACCATGACGACCTGTTCTCGCCGGATGCGCTGTATGAGTGTGCGCGTGCGGTGAATGAGAACCGCCAGGCGGAGCTGATTTATTCGGACGAGGACAAGACGGACGGCAGCGGGAAGCGCTTTTTTGAGCCGCATTTCAAGCCGGATTACAGCCCGGATCTGCTGACGAGCATGAACTATTTTTGCCATCTTGTGTGTATCGCCCGCTCCTTGTATGAGCGTGCCGGGCAGCTCGATCCGGCGTTTGACGGGGCGCAGGACTATGATTACGTGCTGCGCTGCACGGAGCAGACAGAGCCGGAGCGGATTGTGCATATTCCGAAGATCCTGTACCACTGGCGGTCGCACTCCGGGTCGACGGCGGAGGATCCGGAGAGCAAGCGCTATGCGTTCGAGGCCGGTGTGCGGGCGGTTCAGGCACATTTTGACAGGCTTGGCATCCGCGCAAAGGTGCGCGAGGGAGAGTATCCGGGGCTTTATGAGACGGATTATGAGATACTGGGCGAGCCGCTGATCTCGATATTGATTCCGAACAAGGATCACATCTCCGATCTGCGCAAGTGCATTTCGTCGATTGAGGAGCGGTCGGATTACCGCAATTACGAGTATATTATTATAGAAAACAACAGTACGGAGGAGGAGACGTTCGCAGAGTACGGACGGCTCTCGCGTGAGAATCCGAAGCTCCGCGTCGTCTATTACAAGGGAGAGTTTAATTTCTCTGATATTAATAATTTCGGCGCGCAGTACGCCCGGGGCGATTATCTCCTGCTGTTGAACAATGATACAGAGATGATAAACGGTGACTGCCTGAGGCAGCTACTGGGTCCGTGTCAGCGGGAGGAGGTCGGCATCGTCGGTGCGCGGCTTTACTATGAGGACAATGTGATCCAGCATGCAGGGGTCGTGCTTGGCTTCGGCGGCATTGCGGGACATGCGTTTATCGGGAGCAGGCGCGGGGATAACGGTTATTTTTCAAGGATTATCTGCACGCAGAATTACAGCGCCGTGACGGCGGCCTGCATGATGGTCAAGGCTTCGGTCTACCGTGCGGTCGGCGGGATGTCAGCCGATCTGAAGGTGGCCTTCAATGATGTGGATTTCTGTATGAAGGTGCGCAGCACAGGCAAGCTGATCGTCTATAATCCGCGCGCCGAGCTGTATCATTATGAGTCGAAGTCGCGCGGGCTTGAGAATACGCAGGAGAAGATCGAGCGGTTCAACCGTGAGATGGCCTGCTTCCTCGACCGCTGGGGAGATCAGGTGAAAGCGGGCGATCCGTATTACAATCCGAACCTGACGCTCGACAAGGCGAATTTCTCACTGAAGGTGTGAGAAAAGGGTGCAGGTCTGCCGCTGGACGGGAGAATATGGGAATGGTTGGCACATCACGAATAAGCAGGGAAGGGTTTACTTATGGGAAAGATAACTGCGGCGGTTCGCGCGTGGAACCGCAGGATTGACAGGATATGGGAGGAGGAAGCATTCGGACGTGAGTCCGGGAAGCCGTCCACAGGCGTAAACGTCAGGCGCAAGCGGCTGGCAGCCTTTGTCCGGGCGCACCGATGGGAGCTTTTGTTTGTCCTCTTCATGGGATGCGTGATTTTTGCGATTGCGTGGATCCTGCCCTTTAATGAGGCGCCAGACGAGGAGATGCGCTACATGGTGCCGACCTACATATACCGGCATGGCACGCTGCCTGCGGGGTATGACCCGGAGATCCGCGACCAGATCTGGGGCATTTCCTATGGCTTCCATCCGATCCTGCCTTATATTTTCGGCGGGTATCTGATGAGACTGGTCGGGATTTTCAATTCGTCGGACAAGGCGCTCCTGATGGCAGCTCGATTTATCAATGTGCTGATCGGGATGGGCTTTTACTGGTATGTGCTCCAGATTGCGAAAAAGCTGTTCCGCAGGCGCCTGTTCCGGGCATATTTTGTCGCGCTGCTGGCGCTGCTGCCGCAGCTTCTGTACCTGTTTGCGTATGTCAATACGGACGCGATCGCGGTGTTTTCCGGCGCGATGCTGATCTATTACTGGCTGCAGGGGCTGGAGCGGAAATGGGATCGGGGATCGTGTACGGGGCTTGCGGTCGGCGTTTCGGTCTGTGCGCTTTCCTATTTTAATGCGTATGGGTATGCGCTTTTTTCTGTGATTGTTTTTGTGGCGTCGCTGCTGGCGCGGTATGCCCGCAGGGGAGTGAAGTTCTGCACTGCCGTGATTTTGAAGCGCGGGATTTATATCACTGTGATCGTGTTTCTGCTGACGGGCTGGTGGTTCATCCGCTGCGCGATCCTGTATGACGGGGATTTCCTTGGCCTGTATGCGCCGGACAAATACGGGGAACTGTACGCGATGGAGGAGTTCAAGCCATCTGTGAAGCAGTCGCTGGCAGAGGAAGGAGTGCCGCTCGATGAGATGCTGCGCTCTGAGGATCAGGGCGGCATGGATTGGATCCGGACGACGTACCGGAGCACGATCGGATATTTCGGATATCTGGAAGAACCGCTGGGCATCGATATCTATGAGATCCATAAGAGGCTGCTGGGGCTCGGCGCGTTGGGGATGCTGCTGTGTATCCTGCTGTCAGCAGGGAGATGGTGCCTGCGGTTCGTTTGCAGGCATACAGGCGCAGGCAGGAAATTGCCCTTTCTGCAAAGCCTGCGGACATATTGCGCTGTCCCCGGAGGGCAGGGAGCATATGGCGCGTCGGGAGACCATGGACAGCCACGGCCCGGCCTGCAGGGGAGCGCCTGCATCGCTGATCCGGAGATGGGTGATCCCCGGGCCTGCAGCTGCAAAATCAGTACGTTTGAGTTCCTGCTCTTGCAGTTTTCGTTTGGTTGCTGTATCATAATACCAGTGCTGCTGTCTCTGTATTATTCGTATTTCACGGATTTCCAGCCGCAGGGACGCTACATCATGCCATTGATCGTTCCGCTTATGTATTTCGTGGCGAGGGGGACGGAGCGGTTTATCACGCTGTTTTTCCACAAATGGATGGTGTATGTGATGATGATCCCGCAATTCTGGGCGGTGCTCCACGTATTCCTGGGGGCGTATGTGTCGGTGTTCCTGCCGGCGTATGTGTCGGAGCTTGCGTCCCTCGCGGATGTGCGCTTCACGTGGCTCAGCAATGTCGTGCCGCTGATGCGGATCATCCGGATGCTGATCCCAGGATGACAGGGATGCTGAATCTGGAGCATTCAGACGCTGGTTCCGGGATAATATGGAGGAGGCTGCGGGACTGCCGGCGAATACGCTTCACCGACCGGGATACAGCAAAAGAGAGGGAAAGGAAATGATTGATTTTAACAGGCCGCCGTACATTGGTACGGAGCTCGGATATATCGAGGAGGCTGTCCGCAATTCAAAGCTCTGCGGGGACGGCCCGTTCACGAAGAAATGCTCGCAGCTGATGCAGGAGCGGTTCGGCGCGAACCATGTGCTGCTGACGACATCCTGCACGCACGCGCTTGAGATGGCCGCGTTCCTGTGCGACCTGCAGCCGGGGGATGAAGTGATCATGCCTGCGTACACGTTTGTGTCGACGGCGGACGCATTTGTACTGCAGGGCGCGAAGATCGTGTTTGTGGACATCCGGCCCGACACGATGAATATCGATGAGACGAAGATTGAGGCTGCGATTACGGAGCGGACGCGCGTGATCGTCCCGGTGCATTATGCCGGGGTGGCGTGCGAGATGGACACGATCATGGCGCTCGCGGCAAAGTACCATCTGAAGGTGGTCGAGGATGCGGCGCAGGGCGTACACGCTTCCTACAAGGGGCGTGCTCTTGGCACGATCGGGGATTTCGGCTGCTACAGCTTCCACGAGACGAAGAATTACACGATGGGAGAGGGCGGCGCGCTCGTCTTCCAGGATCCGGCGTATCTCGAGCGCGCGGAGATCCTGCGCGAGAAGGGGACGAACCGCAGCAAGTTTTTCCGCGGGCAGATTGACAAATATACCTGGGTAAACTATGGGTCTTCTTATTTGCCGAGCGACCTGAACGCGGCGTATCTCTATGCGCAGCTGCTGGCGATGGATGAGATCGACGCGAAGCGCAGGCAGATTTATGAGTATTACCATGAGCGTCTTGCCCCACTTGAGGAGCGGGGGCTGATTGAGCGGCCTGTTGTGCCGGAGGGCGCCGTACACAATGCGCATATGTACTATATTAAAGTGAAGAACCTTGCGGTGAGGAGCGCGCTGATTTCATACATGAGAGAGCGGGATGTGCAGTGTGTCTTCCATTATATCCCGCTCCATACGTCCCCGGCAGGGCTGCGCTTCGGCAGATTCCACGGGGAGGACAGATATACGACGTGTGAGAGCGAGCGCCTGATGCGCCTGCCGATGTTTTACAGCCTGACATTGGAGGAGGCGAAGCAGGTGACGGAAGGCCTGCTGGAGTTCTCCGGGTACCAGGAGACAGAGGGATGATCCGGGCGACTGAGCCGCGAAATAATTTGTGGCGGGTAGCACACTCCTGTTTCATGAGGAGATGTCCGCAGACTGCGCCTGGGCTGCGGCAGGGTGCGCATGCTCTGACAAATCATCGATATCGGTCGACAGGAGGCAGTACATGCCGGCAACTAAGATTACGAATTTCATCAAAAAGCTGACGCCCTACAATATCGTGAAAGGCGTGCGGTATCTGCGCCACTTCGGCCCGAGGGAATTCCTGATTCGGCTGAATGACAGGATTGAGCCGGACGAGGTACCTTACGGACCGTGGTATGAGCAGCACAGGGCCGGTGAGGAGCAGCTCTCTGCGCAGAGGGCGCGCAGGTGGGGCAGCCCGGTCGTCTTCAGCATCGCGGTTCCGCTGTACCGGACGCCGGAGCGGTATCTGCGGGAGATGCTGGATTCCGTGATTGCGCAGACGTACCCGCACTGGGAGCTCTGCCTTGCAAACGGCAGCCCGGAGGACGAGGCGCTGTGCCGTGTGCTTGAGGAGTATACGGCGAAGGACGGCAGGATCCGCGTGAAAGCGCTTGCGCATAACGGCGGGATCTCGGAGAATACGAACGCGGCGCTTGGGATGGCGGCAGGCGCGTATATCGGGCTGCTTGACCATGATGACCTGCTTGCCCCGGATGCGCTGTATGAGGCTGCTGCGGCGCTTGAGGAAGCGGGAGGGCTCCCGGAGCTCCTCTACACGGACGAGGATAAGATAAACAGCGACGGCACGGAGCATTTCCAGCCGAACCTGAAGCCGGATTTCAACCCGGATCTGCTGCGCTCGAACAATTATATCTGCCATTTCCTGATCGTCGCGCGTGCGCTTTATGAGCGTGTCGGCGGGATGGACAGCCGGTATGACGGCGCGCAGGACTATGACTTTATTCTACGATGTACGGAGCAGGCGCGTGGGATCGTGCATATTCCCCGCATCCTGTACCACTGGCGCACACACGCACAGTCGACTGCGGACAATCCGATCAGCAAGCAACATGCCTATGACGCGGGACAGCGCGCGATAGCGGCGCAGCTGGCACGCCTGGGGCTCGTCGGCGAGGTGGAGCAGAAGAAGGATTTCGGCTTTTACCGCGTGAAGTATTATGTGCAGGGGGAGCCTCTGGTGTCCGTCATCATCCCGAACAAGGACGAGAAGGAGACGCTGGAGAAGTGCCTGCGGTCAGTTTGGGAGCGCACGATTTATCGGAATTATGAAATTATTATTGTCGAAAATAACAGTGAAACACAGGAAATTTTAGATTATTATGAAGAAATAGATGGACGAAACGGGGTTCATGTTGTATATTGGGACAGAGAGTTTAATTATTCGGCAATCAACAATTTCGGCGTCCGCCACGCGAAGGGGCAGTACCTGCTGTTCCTGAACAACGACATGGAGGTCATTGGCGGAGACTGGATGGGCGAGCTGCTCGCCCATTGCCAGCGCCCTGATACGGGTGCGGCCGGTGCGAGGCTGTATTATCCCGACGATACCGTGCAGCATGCGGGGATTATTGTAGGGCTAGGTGGGATTGCCGGGAATCTTTTTGTCGGCCTGAAGCGGTATCACAGCGGCTATATGCACAGGGAATCGCTGCAGCAGGATCTGAGCGCTGTCACGGCGGCATGCATGATGGTGAAGCGGGAGGCATTTGAGGCGGTCGGGGGCTTCGAGGAGAGGCTTGCGGTTGCGTTTAACGATGTCGACCTCTGCCTGAAAATGGGAGAGAAGGGATACCGTATCGTCTACGATCCGTACGCGGAGCTGTACCATTATGAGTCGAAGACGCGGGGAGCGGAGGATACCAGACGGAAGGTGCGCCGGTTCCAACGCGAGATTGAGTATATGCGTACCCGCTGGATCGGGATACTGAAGGACGGGGATCCCTGTTACAATCGGAACCTTTCACTTGGCAAGTGGAATTGTTCGCTTCGCGTCCCGGAGAAATAAGAGGGTTTGCAGGGGCTGTTGGCCGCAAAAGGGCAACGGCAAGGAAAGCTGCGGATGGCAGTTGGATCTGCGGTACTGAGGTTAAATATGCAAATAGCAACAGTTGTCATACCGAACCTGAACGGAAGACAGTATCTGGAGGTATGCCTTGATTCGCTGCGTCGGCAGACGAGGCAGGACTTTTCCGTGATCCTGATCGACAACGGTTCGGAGGACGGGAGCGCGGATTATGTCGAAACGCACTACCCGGAGGTGCTGGTAAAGCGTTTTTCCAAAAATGAAGGCTTCTGCCGCGCGGCCAATGAAGGGATCCGCATGGCCGGGACGAAATACGTCGTTCTCCTGAATAATGACACGGCCTGTGAGGCATCCTTTATTGAGGAGCTTGTGCGGGCGATGGAGGAGGATGAACGTGCGTTTTCGGGCGCGGCACGGATGGTGCAGATGCACGATCCTGCCAGGATGGATGACGGCGGTGACTATTACTGTGCGCTCGGCTGGGCGTACGCCTTAGGCAAGGGCAAGCCGGCCGCCAATTATACGAAGAAGCGCGAGATTTTTTCCGCGTGTGCCGCCGGGGCGATCTACCGCAGGGAGGTTTTTGACGAGATCGGCCTGTTTGATGAGGCGCATTTCGCCTACCTTGAGGATATTGACATTGCGTGGCGGGCGAAGATCGCGGGGTACCGCAACCTCTACCTGCCGGATGCGGTTATGCGCCATGTGGGCAGCGCGACGAGCGGATCCGTCTATAATGATTTCAAGATCCGCCATTCGTCCCGGAACAGCATTTACCTGGTCTACAAGAATATGCCGCTCTTGCAGATCCTGGTGAATCTGCCGTTCCTTGCAGTGGGGTTTCTGATAAAAGCAATCTTTTTTGCGCATATGGGCTACGGATATGAGTACAGGACGGGGCTGTTAAAGGGTGCGGCCCTGTGTAAAAGGAGCAGGAAGGTGAGGTTTCGCCGGGAGAATCTTCCTCATTATTTCAAGATACAGTGGGAGCTGTGGGTAAACGTAGTCCGGAGACTGTCTGATTTCTAGCGGGAATGTGTGCGGTACATTCCGTTTACAAGGGGGAGACAGTTAGGGGTGAGGTACATTGATCAAGGATAACCAGAAATATTTCAACCGTCTCCAGGTTGTGCTGGATGCGATCGTCATTATCGTGTCCTATCTCATCGCATGGTATGTGATGATGGGCTCTCTGGCGGAAGAGGCAGGCGTCCTGCCGCCTGAAATCTATATGATGGCACTCGTGCTTCTTGTGCCATTTTTTTTGCTGCTGTACTATGCGTGTAATCTTTATACGCCGAAACGGGTACAGGGCAGGCGGCTGGAGGGCGCGAATATATTAAGGGCCAACGCGATCGGCGGGATGGCGTTCATGGCTGTCCTGTTCCTGATCAGGCAGGTCGATGCCTCACGTCTGCTGCTATTGATTTTCCTGACGCTGAATGTGACGCTGACCTTCATTGAGCGCAACATCGTGCGCCTGATACTGATGAACGTGCGCAGGATCGGGCTGAACCAGAAGCATATCATCCTGGTCGGATACAGCCGGGCTGCAGAGGAATATATAGACCGTATTGTCCAGAATCCCCAGTGGGGCTACAAGGTCATGGGCATTCTCGATGACAACGTGCCGACCGGGACGCTGTACCGCGGCACGGAGGTGCTCGGCGGGATGGAGAACCTCAGTTATATCCTGGAGGGCAACAAGCCGGATGAGATCGCAATCACGCTGGGGCTGGACGAATACGACAAGCTGGAGCGTATCGTTTCGATGTGCGAGAAATCCGGCGTGCACACGAAGTTCATCCCGGATTACAGCAATATCATCCCGACGAAGCCGTACACGGAGGACCTGCTGGGACTGCCGGTCATCAATATCCGTCATGTCCCGCTGTCAAACACGTTTAACATGATGGTGAAGCGTGCGATGGATGTGGCTGGCTCACTGGTCTGTATTGTTCTTTTTTCCCCGGTCATGCTGGTCACGGCAATCCTTGTGAAGCTGACGTCCAGAGGCCCGCTGATTTATACGCAGGAGCGCGTGGGACTGCACAATGAGCCGTTTCAAATGTATAAGTTCCGTTCGATGTCGGTTCAGACGAAAGCGGCGGAGAGCAGGTGCTGGACGGTACAGAATGACCCTCGGGTGACGGCGGTCGGGCGCGTCATCCGTAAGCTGAGCATCGATGAGATGCCGCAGTTTTTCAACGTCTTAAAGGGGGATATGAGCCTGGTCGGGCCGCGCCCCGAGCGGCCGCAGTTTGTGGAGAAGTTCCGCGAGGAGATTCCGCGCTACATGGTCAAGCATCAGGTCAGGCCGGGGATGACCGGCTGGGCGCAGGTCAACGGCTACCGGGGCAATACCTCGATCAAGAAGCGGATCGACTGCGACCTTTATTATATTGAGAACTGGACGGTCGGGCTGGATATCAAAATCCTGTTCCTGACCGTATTTAAGGGATTTATCAATAAAAACGCGTATTAGCAAGGAAGTGAGGGGATATTATGGGAAAAAAGACGAAGACAGGCAAAGGGGAGTACAGGAGCCGCCGGGATTATTACGGCGGGCAGGGCGGATATGACGCGGACGGGCAGCCGTATTACGGACAGGGCGGATACGACGAGAATGGGCAGCCGTATTACGGCCAGAATGGATATGATGCGAACGGGCAGCCGTACGGCCGGAATGGATACGACGCGGACGGGCAGCCGTATTACGGACAGGGCGGATATGACGCGGACGGGCAGCCGTATTACGGCCGGAATGGATATGGCGCGGACGGGCAGTCGTATTACGGGCAGGGTGGATATGGCGCGAACGGCCGGCCGGATGGCGGGGAAGGACGCAAACCAAAGAAGAAAAAGAAACACCGCAAGCTGGTTTTTGCGCTTGAGCTTGTTGTGCTTGTGCTTCTCGCGGGCGGCCTGTTTGTACTGGCACAGCTCAACCGTATGGACAGGACGAAGCTGGAGGATATCCTGGTAAATGCCGGGATCAGCAAATCGGGCTACCGCAATATTGCCCTGTTTGGCGTTGATTCGAGGGAGGGACAGCTTGAGAGCGGGACAAACAGCGATACAATCATGATCGCGAGTATCAATGAGAAGACAGGTGATGTGAAGCTCGTCTCGGTCTACCGCGACACATACCTCGATAATACGAACGGGGAATACCGCAAGGCAACCGAGTGCTATGCGGGAGGCGGAGCCGAGCGCTCCATCAATATGCTGAACAAGAACCTGGATCTCGATATCGAGGATTTTGTGACAGTCGATTTTGAGGCGATCATAGAAGCGGTCGACCTGCTAGGCGGCGTGGAGGTTGACGTCACGGAGGAGGAACGCCAGTGGCTCAACGGTTATCTGGTCGAGACGTCGCAGGTGACCGGCCGTGATTATACAGAGGTCGGTTCGTCTGGCCTGCAGACGCTGACCGGCATTCAGGCGATGGCATATTGCAGGATCCGCTATACGGAGGGCTGGGATTACAAGCGTACCGAGCGCCAGAGGACTGTACTTGAACAGATTTTCTCCAAAGCGAAGCAGCAGGGTGTGACCGGCCTGGTGGGGATGGTCAATTCGATGATCGATTATATATCGACGAGCCTGTCGAATGCGGAGCTTGTGAGCCTTGCAACGGGGATCTCCAGATATAACATTGTGGACACGACGGGCTTCCCGTTTGAGAAAGAGGCGGCGAATATTTCCGCAGGCGACTGCGTCGTGCCGGTGAACCTCGCGCAGAATGTCCGGGAGCTGCACGCGTGGATGTTCGGAGACGAGAGCTATGAGCCGTCGCAGGCTGTGCAGGAGATCAGCGACCAGATTATCAGTTCGACGGGAATTCAGTGATGAGAAATACGCGGAGGGCAGGATGGCAGGGACAGGAATAGATGTGGTGATTCCCGTGTACCGCCCGGGGAAGGAGCTTCGCACGCTGCTGCAGAGGCTTCAGGAGCAGACGGTCCGGCCGGACCGGATCCTGCTCGTCAATACGCAGCAGGAACTGTTTGACGGCGGACTGGCAGACGGAATCGGCGGCGTCACGGTAGTCCATATCACGAAACGCGAGTTTGACCACGGCGGCACGCGGCATATGGCGGCGGAGCTGCTGGATGGGGAATTCTTCCTGTGCATGACGCAGGACTGCATCCCGGCTGACTCCGGGATGGTCGGGGCGCTGCGAGCGGCTTTCGGGGATCCGCAGGTCGCCGCGGCGTATGCGAGACAGCTGCCGAAGCCGGATTGTGGCGTGCTGGAGCGCTATACGCGCAGCTTTAATTATGGAGAGGAGAGCAGGATCAAGACGGAGGCTGACCTGCCGGAGCTTGGGATCAAGACATTTTTCTGCTCGAATGTATGCGCGATGTACCGCCGGGGCGATTATGAGACACTAGGCGGCTTCGAGCGCCATACAATATTTAATGAAGATATGATTTTTGCCGGCAGGCTGATTCTCTCGGGGAGAGCGGTGGCATACTGCGCGGATGCGCGCGTGCTCCACTCGCACAATTACAGCGCCCTGCAGCAGTTTCATCGCAATTTTGACCTCGGCGTTTCGCAGGCCGACCATCCTGAGATTTTCGGGAGGGCGCGTTCCGAGAACGAGGGTGTGCGGATGGTGAAGCAGTGTGCAGGGTATCTGCTGAAAACAGGGAAGCCGTATCTGCTCCCGAAGCTTGTCTGGCAGAGCGGATGGAAATTCCTCGGATACAGGCTCGGCAGGCGGTATCAGAAGCTGCCGCGGCATCTGATACTCGCATGTACGATGAACAGGGCGTACTGGGAGTCGTGCAGTGCCGGAGAGCGGGGTTAGGCTGTGGCCGGCCGGGAGACAAGGTGGATAATGCGGCGGGAATGAGAAGTGTGACAGGAGGAGATAGTATGTGTGGAATTGTCGGATATATCGGAACAGAACAGGTAGCTCCGATTCTGCTTGACGGGCTTGATAAGCTGGAGTACCGCGGCTACGACTCAGCCGGGCTTGCCGTTTTTGACGGGAAGGAGATCCGGATCGCGAAGGCAAGAGGACGCCTCAAGGTGCTGAGGGAGGCTACACACGCCGGTGAGAAGCTGCCGGGGAACTGCGGGATCGGACATACAAGATGGGCGACGCACGGTATGCCGTCGGACAAAAACGCACACCCGCATTTCAACATGGATCAATCGATCGCTGTTGTACACAACGGGATCATTGAGAATTACCTGAAGCTGAAAAAACTGCTGGAGGAGCACGGCTACAGGTTCGTCTCGGAGACGGATACCGAGGTCATCGCGCATTTGCTGGATTACTATTATAAAGGAGATCCGCTGGAAGCGGTGACGCGCATGATGCACCGCGTGGAGGGCTCTTATGCCCTTGGGATCATTTTTAAGGATCAGCCCGGTAGATTGTATGCTGTGCGCAAGGACAGCCCGCTCATCGTCGGTATGTCAAAGGGTGGTTGCCTGGTTGCGTCGGATGTCCCTGCGATCCTGAAGCATACCCGCGACGTTTATTTTATCCAGAATGAAGAGATCGTCTGCATGGAGGCAGACCGCTTGGCGTTTTTCAATATTGACGGCGAGGAGATAAACAAGGAGCCGGTCACGATCCAGTGGGATGTGTCCGCCGCGGAGAAGGCAGGGTACGAGCACTTCATGCTCAAGGAGATCTACGAGCAGCCCAGGGCGGTGCTTGACACGCTGAATCCGCGCATCCGCGACGGGAGTGTCCAGATCGATGAGCTTGGGATGTCGGATGACGAGATCCGTGCAGTCAAAAAGATTTTTATTGTGGCCTGTGGCTCGGCATACCACACGGGCGTGACCGCGAAGTATGTGTTTGAGGGGCTGGCGCGCATCCCGGTCGAAGTCGACCTCGCTTCTGAATTCCGCTACCGCGACCCGATTCTTGATGGGGAGACGCTGGTCATTGTGGTCAGCCAGTCGGGGGAGACTGCCGATACGCTCGCAGCGCTGCGTGAAGCGAAAAAACGTGGCGTACGCGTACTCGGGATTGTCAATGTCGTCGGGAGCTCGATCGCGCGCGAGGCGGACAACGTGATGTACACGTGGGCGGGGCCGGAGATCGCGGTTGCGACGACAAAGGCGTACAGCACACAGCTCATTGCCGAGTATCTGCTCGCGATGAAGTTCGCGCAGGTGCGCGGGACGGTCACGTCGGAGAAGATCACGGAGATGATAGCCGACCTGAAGCAGCTCCCGGAGCAGATCGGGATGCTGCTTGACCACAAGGAGAAAATACAGAGGTTTGCGAACCGATACATTGCGGCACGGGATGTCTTTTTTATCGGACGAGGGATCGACTATGCGATCTCGCTTGAGGGTTCCCTGAAGCTTAAGGAAATATCATATATCCATTCGGAGGCATATGCCGCCGGAGAGCTGAAGCACGGCACAATCTCCCTGATCGAGGAGGGTACGCTCGTCGCGGCTGTGGTGACGCAGGAGGATCTGTTCAGGAAGACGCTCAGCAACATGGTCGAGGTGAAGACGCGTGGGGCGTTCCTGCTCGCGGTGACCGTTGCCGGGAATACAGAAGTAGAGAAGACTGCGGATTATGTGATTTATATTCCGAAAACGAACAAATATTTCGCAAATTCGCTTGCAGTCATACCACTTCAGTTATTTGGGTACTATGTGGCGCTCGGCAAGGGCTGCGACGTTGATAAACCGCGGAATCTCGCAAAATCCGTCACAGTCGAATAAGTGCACACACAATTTTCACAGGTTACTGCTACACTGTCGGAGAAATACAGGGGGGCGCTGGCTGGTACGTCTCTGTAAAAGGGAAGCACAGCAAATCGAACGGTGGGAGTACAAAATGGAAGATAAGAGATACGATGATAAAGCAGGAGAATACGAAAGATTCTGTATGCTCTGCCGCAGGCCGGAGAGCCAGACAGGCAAAATGATTGAGATGCCGGGCAAGCTGTGCATCTGCGTCGACTGTCTGCAAAAAACGATCAACTCGATGCAGCATATGGATATTCCCTTCCAGAATATGTTTGGCTTTCCGGTACCCGGTTTGACGCCGGAGGGCGGAGACCCGGGTGCGGACGGGCAGACGGGCGACGGGGATCCGCAGTCAGGCACGGACGGGCAGCCGGAAGAGGCTGCCGGAAGCCGGACAGGAGATGTTGTCCCGGCGCAGACTCCGGGGAACAGGCAGGCAGGTTCCGGAACCGGACAGCGTACCGGGGGCGAGGCGGAACCGGATACGGGCAGGCCGCACGGCATGAATATCAGCATGATCAATCTCGGCGATATCTTCGGCGGGATGGGGATCCGGCCGCAGCAGGTGAAAAAGAAGCGGCCGAAGGATGAGAAGATTAAGCCGGTTTTCGACATCAAAAAGATCCCCGCTCCCCACAAAATCAAGGCGGGCCTTGATGAGTATGTGGTCGGGCAGGAGTATGCGAAGAAAGTGATTTCTGTCGCGATCTATAATCACTATAAACGGATTGCGGCAGGCGGGGACGACGTCGAGATCGAGAAGTCTAATATGCTGATGCTCGGGCCGACCGGCTGCGGCAAGACTTACCTGGTCAGGACGCTTGCGCGGCTCCTGGACGTGCCGCTCGCGATCGCGGACGCTACGTCCCTGACTGAGGCCGGATATATCGGCGATGATATAGAGAGTGTGGTATCCAGGCTGCTGGCTGCGGCTGACAACGATGTTGACCGCGCGGAGCAGGGGATTATCTTTATTGACGAGATTGACAAGATCGCGAAGAAGAAAAATACAAACCAGCGGGATGTGAGCGGCGAGGCCGTGCAGCAGGGAATGCTGAAGCTGCTTGAGGGGAGTGAGGTCGAGGTGCCGGTCGGGGCCGCGAGCAAAAATGCGATGGTGCCGATGACGACAGTCAATACGAAGAATATCCTGTTCATCTGCGGCGGCGCGTTTCCCGGTCTGGAGGATATCATTAAGGAGAGACTGAACAGGCAGGCCGCGATTGGCTTCATGGGGGATCTGAAGGATAAATATGACGATGACCCTGACCTGCTGATGCGCGTGACTGTCGAGGATCTGCGCTCGTTCGGCATGATACCGGAGTTCATAGGGAGGCTTCCGATCATCTTTTCCCTGCAGGTACTGACGAAGGATATGCTGGTACGCATCCTGAAAGAGCCCCGCAACGCTATCATACGGCAGTATCAGAAATTGCTTGCGCTTGATGAGGTGCAGCTGGAGATCGATGACGGAGCGTTGGAGGTGATCGCGGAAAAGGCGTTGGAGAAAAAGACAGGGGCACGTGCGCTGCGCGCGATTATCGAGGAATTCATGCTGGATATTATGTATGAGATCCCGAAGGACGACAATATCGGGAGTGTGCGCATCACGCGCGAGTATATTGAGCATACGGGCGGACCCATCATTTCCATGCGCAGCGCGGCGCCGATGCAGCTGGAAAGTAAGTAATGTGTTACTGGTTTCTTTTGGCAAATGGTGTGCAGGCGTTGACAGCGTTTGACAAAAATGTTATGTTAAAAGAACGATAGTGATGAGGAGAGTGTATTGATGAACGAAGCACAGGAGCAGTTTTTAAAGACTCTGGAAAGCCTGAAAGCGTTGGCCAGGACTAAGAAAAATACGCTTGAATATGAAGAGATCCAGAATGCTTTCAATGGTACGGGGATCGAGCTGACAGAGGACAAGATTGATATGGTTCTGGAGTACCTTGAGAAGAACCATGTCGATATCCTGCAGGGCAAGTCCCCGGATGATGGCGCGGATGACAGCGCGGATGATCTGCTTCTGGAATCAGAAGAGGATGTCCTGCTGTCGGATCATGAGGAGATTGAGATCATCAACGATGCCGATATCCTGGAGGGTGTCAGCACCGAGGACCCGGTACGTATGTATCTCAAGGAGATCGGAAATGTACCGCTTTTGTCCGGCGAAGAGGAGGTAGAGCTGGCCCGCAGGGTTGAAGCAGGGGATGAGGAAGCGAAGAAGAAGCTGACCGAGGCGAATCTTCGCCTTGTCGTGAGCATTGCCAAAAAGTACGTCGGCCGCGGTATGCCGTTCCTGGACCTGATCCAGGAGGGCAACATGGGCCTGATGAAAGCAGTGGACAAATTTGATTACACAAAGGGATATAAATTCAGCACGTACGCGACATGGTGGATCCGCCAGGCGATTACGCGCGGCATTGCGGATACGGGCAGGACGATCCGTGTCCCGGTACATATGGTCGAGACGATCAACAAGACGCTGCGCATGACGAGGACGCTCCTGCAGGAGCTTGGACGTGAGCCGACTCCGGATGAGGTCGCTGAGCGGCTGAACGTCCCGGTCAGCCGCGTGCGGGAGGTCCTGAAGATCTCGCGTGACCCGGTATCGCTCGACACGCCGATCGGAGAGGAGGATGATTCCCACCTTGGCGATTTCATTGAGGACGATACGGCTCTTTCACCTGCTGATTCCGCCGCGTTTTCGATGCTGCGCGAGGAGCTGAGCACGGCGCTCGAGTCCCTGACCGACCGCGAGCGGCAGGTGGTGCGCCTGCGCTTCGGCCTCGAGGACGGCAGGGCCCGTACGCTCGAGGAGGTCGGCAAGGAGTTCAACGTAACGCGTGAGCGTATCCGCCAGATCGAGGCAAAGGCGCTGCGCAAGCTGAGGCATCCGTCAAGAAGCAAGAGGCTCAAGGACTTCCTGACGTGATACGGATCGCGCAGGGACTGTGAATAGAAACATCGCTGCAGCTGGGTCGCAATAAGGAGGACAATATGTTTATTACAGTGCTACTATTTGTGATCGGACTTGCCATCATCTGTGTCGGCGGGGACAAATTTGTAGACAATGCGGTTGAGGTGGCGAAGAAGCTTGGCATGTCGGAGATTATGATCGGCGCTACGATCGTCAGCATCGGCACGACGCTGCCGGAGGTGCTTGTCTCGACGACAGCGGCGTTTGAGGGCTCGACCGCGGTCTGCGCCGGCAATGCGTACGGTTCGGTGATTTGCAACACGGCGCTGATTGCCGGGATCGGTCAGCTCTGCCGCCCGTCATCCGGTGTAGATGGGAAGTCGATGACATGGAATACGACACTGTTCTTTGCTTTCGGCGCGGTTCTGTGTGCGCTGCAGCTTTCGATGGGGTATGTGCCGCGTTTGATGGGATTTGCCTTGCTTGCCGGGTTTGTTGTGTATACGGTTGGCTATGTGCAGATCATGCGTACAAAGGAGCAGCCAGAGCACCCGGAGCCGGATACGCAGGGCTCTGTTGTAAAGCCGCTGCTTCTGATGGCGGTGTTTGCCGTGGCGCTGTTCGCAGGCGCCCGCCTGCTGGTGGATAACGGCATCCTGATTGCGCAGGCTGCAGGTGTGCCGGAGCGTGTCATCGCCGTGACCTTTATCGCGCTCGGGACTTCCCTGCCGGAGCTTGTGACGACGGTTTCGGCGCTGGTCAAGGGCCGTTCGAGCCTCGGCATCGGCAATGTGCTGGGCGCGAACCTGCTGAACCTGCTGCTCGTCATCGGCATCCCGGCAGCCCTTACAAACGGGATTTCCATTGAGCGCAGCACGGCTGTCCTGGACACGTCGTTTGCATTGTTTGTCATGCTGATCCTTGTCGTGCCGTTCCTGGTCAGGAAGCGCGGCAGCCGCATTCAGGGCGCGCTGCTTGTCGCGGTCTATGTGGCGTACTGCGCGTACAACTTTATATAAAGCTGCCGCAGGCAAAAGACCGGGTGCCGTTTGAAATAACTGAAGGAGGGAAACACGGTGGATATTGAGGTATTGAGAAAATAATTTTTTTTGAGGAGGGGTTCACAAATGACTGAGACAAGGCCATTTATTCCGTGGGAGACGGCGCGCGGTTTTATGAACGCCGTATTCGAGAAGGAGGGCGTACCGGCACAGGACGCAAAGGTCTGCACTGAGGTGCTGCTGGAGAGCGACCGCCGCGGTATCGAGAGCCACGGCTGCAACCGCTTCAAGCCGATCTACATTGACAGGATCGATGCAGGTATCCTCAACCCGGTGACGGAATTTGAGGTGGTACGCGAGACGGCGACGACTGCTGTAGTCGACGGGCACAACGGCATGGGTATGGTGACAGGCACGCGCTCCATGCAGATGGCGATTGACAAGGCGAAAAAGTACGGCATGGGTATGGTCGCGGCGCGCAATTCGACGCACTACGGCATCGCGGGATACTATGCGACGATGGCGACGCAGAACAACATGATCGGCATCACCGGCACGAACGCCAGGCCGTCGATCGCCCCGACCTTTGGCGTTGAAAATATGCTTGGGACGAACCCGCTGACATTCGGTATGCCGACCGACGAGCCATTCCCTTTCGTGCTTGACTGCGCGACGTCGATCTCACAGCGCGGCAAGATCGAGTTCTATGCGCGTTCCGGCAAGGATACCCCTGCCGGGATGGTGATCGGCCGCGACGGCAAGCCGATGACAGACAGTGAGGATATCCTGAAGGCGCTCAACGAGAAGCGGGCGGCGCTCGCTCCGCTCGGCGGCATCGGCGAGGAGCTCGCAGGCTACAAGGGCTACGGCTATGCGACGGTGGTCGAGATCCTCTCAGCCGCGCTCCAGGCTGGCAGCTACCTGAAGATGCTCTCCGGCCTTGACGCGGACGGCAACAAGATTCCGTATCCGCTCGGCCATTTCTTCATCGCGATTGACACGGAGGCATTCATGGGCGCTGACGTCTTCAAGAAGACGGCGGGCGACATCCTGCGCGAGCTGCGCGCGTCGCAGAAGGCTCCTGGGCACGACCGCATTTACACGGCGGGCGAGAAGGAATACGAGATCTGGCAGTTCCGCAAGGACAAGGGCGTCCCGGTAGGAGAGGCCGTCCAGAAAGAGTTCATCGGGCTGCGCGACCGCTTCGGCCTGGGCCAGTTCCGGTTCCCGTTTGAATAAAGGATGGATCAGGTGAATACGGATCATCCCCGGTAGATAGTCGAAATTGTAAATTGACAGCCTCTATGTGAGCAGCTATAATGAAACCGTATTTACCCGGTAAAAAGTGTCTGACGGTCTGCCTGACAGCCGGAGGCATTTTTTAGTGTATAAAAATCTGTGTGCTCCTGTGCACGACCAAAGAAGACGAGAGGGAAATTATGATAGCGAAAAAGATGAAACCCTACCTCACGAACAATTCCGCGATCCGCGCTATGTTCGAGGAGGGGAAGCAGATGGCGGAAAAATACGGGAAGGACAAGGTCTACGATTTCAGCCTTGGCAATCCGAACGTCCCGGCCCCGGCGGCGATCCGGGAGGCGATTGTCAGCATACTTGACGAGGAGGATCCTGTGTTCGTACACGGTTACATGAGCAACGCGGGCTTCCCGCACGTGCGCGCCGCGATCGCCGCGAACCTGAATGAGCGGTTCGGCACCGCGTTTTCCGAAAACAATCTGATCATGACTGTCGGAGCGGGCAGCGGCCTGAACGTCTGCCTGAAGACACTCGTTGACCCGGGGGATGAGGTCATCGTGTTTGCACCGTATTTCCTGGAGTATGGCTCCTATGTGCGCAACTACGACGGCGTGCTGGTCGAGGTTGCCCCGGACATGGATACGTTCCGGCTCAACCTTGCCGATTTCGAGGCGAAGCTCTCGCCGCGCACCAAGGCTGTGATCATCAACAACCCGCACAACCCGACGGGTGTTGTTTTCCCGGAGGATACGATCCGGCAGCTCGCCGCAATCATGGAGCGCAAACAGCAGGAGTATGGACATACCGTCTACCTGATCTCGGACGAGCCGTACCGGGAGCTGGCGTTTGACGGGGTGCAGGTGCCGTTTGTCACGAACTACTACGCCAATACGATGGTGGTCTATTCCTACAGCAAGTCGCTGTCCCTGCCGGGAGAGCGTATCGGCTATGTCGTGATCCCGGACGAGTTGGAGGACAGCGCGGACACAGTCGCCGCCGCGACGATCGCGAACCGTATCAGCGGCTGTGTCAATGCCCCGTCCCTGATCCAGCTTGCCGTGGCGAGATGTGTTGACGCACAGGTGGACATTGACTTTTATGACCGGAACCGCCGGGCGCTGTACGAAGGGCTGACGGATCTCGGATTCACGTGTGTGAAACCGGAAGGGGCTTTCTATCTGTGGCTGAAGTCCCCGGTGCCGGACGAGAAGGAATTCGTCCAGGCAGGCAAGAAGTACCATATCCTGATGGTTCCGGGTTCCTCCTTTGCGTGCCCGGGCTATGTGAGGCTTGCATACTGTGTTTCTTATGAAACGATAAAGAATTCGCTGCCTGAATTTGCAAAGCTTGCCGGAGAGTACTCTCAGAGGGGACAGGACAAATGAAAATCATTATTGTTGGCCTCGGCAAGGTAGGCCAGACATTGGCTGTGGAGCTGAGCAGGGAAGACAATGACATTACGGTAATTGATAAGAACGAGACGAAGATTGAGGAGTTTTCGAGTCAGTATGACCTGATGGGGATTGTCGGGAACGGCTCGAGTCATCTGACGCAGGTGGAGGCTGGTATTGAGACGGCGGATCTGCTGATTGCGGTGACAGCGTCCGATGAGCTGAACCTGCTCTGCTGCCTGATCGCAAAGAAAGCCGGCAACTGCCATACGATTGCCCGTGTGCGCAATCCCGCGTACAATGCGGAGGTCGGCTTTATCAAGGAAGAGCTTGGCCTGGCCATGATCATCAACCCGGAGCTTGCCGCCGCGCAGGAGATTGCGCGGATCCTGAAGTTCCCGTCGGCGATCGACGTCGATTCCTTTGCAAAGAGCCGCGTGGACCTGTTGAAGTTCCGTGTGCCGGAGGATTCTGCACTGGACGGCAAGCGTATCTCCGACCTGCCGCCGCGCATCCGGGGGCGTATCCTGATCTGCGCTGTGGAGCGCGGGGATGAGCTGATCATACCGGATGGCAACTGTGTCCTGCGTGCACGTGACCGTGTGTCGATTGTAGGTGGCACGAACGACGCAAATGAATTTTTCCGGCAGGCCGGCATTGTATCGAACCGTGTCAAAAATATTATGATCATCGGGGGCGGTTCGGTCGCGTTTTATCTGGCGAATATGCTGATTGCGGCGGGGATCCGCGTCAAGCTGATTGAGAAGGATGAGAAGCACTGCGAGACATTGTCCGAGCTGCTGCCGAAGGCGACGGTGATCTGCGGGGACGGCACGGACAAGGAGCTGCTTGCGGAAGAGGGGCTTGAACGGACGGAGAGCTTTGCGGCGCTCACGAATATTGATGAGGAGAATATCCTGCTCTCACTTTACGCCAAAAAGGTGGCGAATACAAAGGTGATCACGAAGGTCAACCGGATCACGTTCGAGGAGGTCATCCGCGACCTTGATCTCGATACGGTAATCCATCCGAAGGAAATCACCTCGGAGCATATCATCACTTATGTGCGTTCCATGAAGAATTCCCTCGGCAGCAATGTCGAGACGCTGCACAAGATCATTGACAATAAGGCTGAGGCCCTGGAATTCATTATCAGGAGCCATTCGCGCGTGGTCGATGTGCCGCTGCAGGATCTGAAAATCCGCAAGGGCATCCTGGTGGCATGTATCAGCCGGAAAGGCAAGGTAATCATCCCGCGCGGCTCCGATACGATGCGGATTGGCGATACTGCCGTTATCGTTACGCAGCATAAGGGTCTGGGCGATATAGAGGATATTCTTGAAAAGCAGGGCAGGCAATGAATTACAGAATAATCAGGTTCATAATCGGATGGGTTTTGATTTTTGAGGCGGTGTTCATTGCCCCGTCTATTGTGGTGGCCGTGATTTACCGGGAGCAGGCAGGCTTCTCGCTTCTGGCCACCGCGCTTCTGTGCCTGACGGCAGGCTTCCTGCTGTCGCGCCGGGGGAAAAACCGGGATAAGGGAATGTATGCGAGGGAGGGCTTCGTGGCAGTTGCGCTGTGCTGGCTGGTGCTCAGCGCATTCGGCGCGTTGCCGTTCGTGATGTCAGGCGTGATCCCTTCTTATATTGATGCGCTTTTCGAGGTGGTGTCAGGCTTTACGACGACAGGCTCCAGTATCCTGCCGGAGGTCGAATCTATGCCGCGTTGCCTGCAGTTCTGGCGCAGCTTTACGCACTGGGTGGGCGGAATGGGTGTGCTTGTGTTTGTGATGGCGATACTCCCGCTGGCGGGCGGTACGAATATGTATCTGATGAAAGCGGAGAGTCCCGGTCCGTCGGTCGGCAAGCTGGTCCCGAAGGTGAAAAGCACTGCGACTTTGCTGTACGGTATGTATGTCGGGCTGAGCGTTCTGCAGCTTTTCTTCCTGCTCATTGGGAGGATGCCGCTGTTCGACTCGCTCGTCACGGTGTTTGGTACTGCCGGTACAGGAGGCTTCGGCATCAAAAACGACAGTATCGGCGGCTACAGCCCATATCTTCAGATAGTCATCACTGTGTTCATGATTCTGTTCGGAGTAAATTTTAACGTATATTTTCTGCTGCTCCGCCGCAAGGTGCGGGCTGCGGCTAGTTTTGTGGAGGTGCGCGCGTACCTGGCCATCATTGCGGTCTCGATTGTGCTGATCACTGCCAATATCTCCGGGATGTTCCCGAATGTGTGGACTGCGCTGCGCCATGCGGCGTTCCAGGTCGGGTCGATTATTACGACGACCGGCTTTGCGACGACGGATTTCGATTTGTGGCCATCGTTCTCGAAGACGCTGCTAGTCATGCTGATGTTTATCGGCGCGTGCGCCGGAAGCACGGGCGGCGGCATCAAGGTGTCGCGCATCGTGATCCTCTTCAAATCGATCCTGAAGGAGATCGATGTGATTGCACATCCCCGCAATGTGCGCAAGCTGAAGATGGACGGGCGGCTGATCGAGCATGCGGTCGTGCGCTCAGTCAACGTATTCCTCGCGTCGTATTTGATGATTTTTGCGCTGTCGGTACTCCTGATCTCGCTTGACAACTTCGATTTCACAACGAATTTCACGGCTGTGGCGGCGACGATCAACAATATCGGGCCGGGCCTTGCGCTCGTGGGGCCGACACAGAATTTCGGGATATATTCGGATTTCTCAAAGCTGGTGCTGACGTTTGATATGCTGGCAGGCAGGCTGGAGCTGTTCCCGCTGCTGGTGCTGTTTGCGAAGAATACATGGAGAAAATAGAAGGTTTGCAACTGTGAAGGCCTGGGCAGTTACGGGAGTTTCACAGATTCGACACAGTTTTTTCATCCTTTTGGACGGTTTGTTTGCGCAGGGAAACTTTACAATCCCCTCCCGGTGTGCTAAAATAAACAAATCGGAGTTTTATGCGACCCGCCACGGAGAAATATTGCTGCTGGCGCAGCACGCGGGCCGCGCAGCGGGCAGGCCGGATGGATTGTATCTTCCCTGCCCGGTTGATCAGGATGTGCGTGGAGAACAAGGAGTATTAAAATGCGCAGAAAGAGACTGATGACAGCCGCATTGTGTGCGGTGCTGGTGATGGCATCACCGGTATGCGACAGCGCTTTTGGCAATATATCAGCTATACAAGCGGCAGACATAAAGCAGGATGAGGCCGCACAGGCCGAAGGAGAGCGTACGCTGAAGGCAGAGGAGTCATCTTCCGCTGCGGAAGCTGCCCAGGCGGATACATCAGCGCCAGAGGCCGAGACGAGCGCACCGGCGACAGAGGCGCCGCAGACGAGCGCACCGGCGACGGAGGCGCCGCAGACGAGCGCACCGGCGACGGAGGCGCCGCAGACGAGCGCACCGGCGACAGAGGCGCCGCAGACAAGCGCACCGGTGACAGAGACGCCGCAGACAAGCGCACCGGCGACAGAGACCCAGACGGGCACGTCTTCCACAGAACCGTCAGGCGGGCAGGCGACAGAGACCCAGAGTGAGCTGCCGGAAGAGACGCAGACGACAGAGCTTTCGAGTGAGCATATGACGGAGCCGTCAGCGACGCCCTCTACAGAGATGGCCGGGACGGAGACACTGCCGTCCGATCCGGCACAGGCAGAGACGGCAGAGCCGGAATCAGAGACGGCAGATGCGACGGAGGCGGAGTCCGATTCGGAGAGTGAGGAAGAGTCGGAGTCGGAGACTTCCGAGTACGCGACAAACGAGGAGTTGATTGCACATCAGAATATTGTGATTCCCCCGGACATTCAATTGGAGTTCCGCTTTACGAAGGTGGAGGAACGTGCCGCGATCGTCCGGAAGAAAGAGGGAGCCTCTGTGTACGAGGAGAATGCCGAGACGGCACGTGAAGTCGGGAGGCTTTCTTATTATGGTTTGTGCTATATCCTCGAAGATAAGGGCGACGGGTGGTATTATGTGGAGTCCAATAATGTCCGCGGTTTCATAAAGGCGGATGATGTCGTGACCGATGACGTTGCGCAGCGGATTATTTCGGTGAAAGGCATGGAAGAGCTTCCGGCGGCGAGGCTGCTGATTGCGCGGAATGAAAACAATGCGTTTTGCCATACATACACCACGGTTCAGGAGGTTATTGCAGAGAAGAAATACGCATTGGCCTCTAAGGATGCGGTGGAGATCCATGAGCAGAAGAAAGAGGATTCCCGTGTAACCGGGACACTTGGGAAGGATGCCCTGTGTTACATTCTCGCGGATGAAGAGCAGGAGTGGGTATTTGTCGAGTCCGGGGATGCGCGCGGCTTTGTGCGGAAGGATGAATTGACGACAGGAGCCGGGGCTTCCGAACTGGTCGCCGATCTCGGAGAGGATAATATGGCACTTGCTGAGGTCCAGGTCGAGCCGGAAGACAACAAGTCGTGCTACTATACGCTGACGTCTGTCAAGGAAGCCTCTGAATCGGCGCACCTGCGCGAAGAGATTGTGAATTTTGCGCTGCAGTTCCTGGGGAATCCTTATGTCTGGGGCGGTACAAGCCTCACGAACGGGGCGGATTGCTCGGGATTTGTCCAGAGCGTCTACGCTCAATTCGGTTATTCGCTGCCACGGGTTGCCTGTGACCAGGCCTGCTACGGGATGCAGATCCCGATCGACCATGCGGAGCCTGGCGACCTGATTTTCTATGCGCGTAACGGCTATGTCTATCATGTCAGTATGTACATTGGCAATGGCCAGGTAATACATGCGGCAGGGAGAAAGGTCGGCATCATCACATCAGGCATCGCCGGGAATGCGGTCTGGGCGACGCGGGTTATTGCAGATTAGGCTGTTTCAGCTGGCGTCCTGCACTTTGTCAGTGCCCGGTTTCGGGAGGAGCAGGCGCACTGTCTCGATTCGGTTGCCCGATATTTTTGTGACGGCCAATGTGATGCCGTCCTCTGTGTAGACGGTCTCACCCGCCGTTGGGAGATGATCCAGCTTCTCGATGATCAATCCGCCGATGGAGTCGTATTCCTCAGAGGAAAGCGCGAGGCCAAGCGCGTCGTTGATGTCGTCGAGCTTCACGGATCCTTCGATTGTATATTCGCGCTCGCCTGTTTTTTGGATCAGATCCTTTTCATCCTCATCATATTCATCGCGGATCTCACCGACAATCTCTTCGAGCAGGTCCTCGAGGGAGACCATGCCGACAGACGCGCCGTACTCGTCAAGCACGATCGAGACGCTGACTGAATTTTTCTGCATTTCCATCAGCAGCTCGGAGGTTTTTTTGAATTCATATGTGAAATATGGTTCATACATAACGTCGGTTACGTGGAATGTATCGGATCCCTTGCAGAAAAAGAAATCCTTGATGTTGAGGATGCCCGTGATGTTCGTACGGTCGCCCCGATAGACAGGGAGACGCGTATACTTCTGTTCCCGGAATACCTCTCCGACCTCTGCATATGTGGCGTCTTCGCTGATCATGACCATATCGGCGCGCGGCACCATGACGTCTTTGGCCTGGGAATCGCCGAAATCTACTACATTGTAAATCATCTGGCGTTCTTCCTTCTCGATAACCCCCTCTTTGTGGCTGACATCCACGATTGTGCGCAGCTCCCTCTCGGTCATGGTATTCAGCGGGCTGTCTGTATCAATGCGGAGCAGCTTCAGCAGGAAACGGCAGATTGCGTTGATGATAAAAATAACAGGCGTCATCAGCTTCATGAGAAACAGGATGATGGAGGCATAAGCCAGAGCCATCCGTTCGGAATTCACAGTCGCATATGTCTTGGGGGTGATCTCGCCGAAAACGAGGATAATAATCGTCAGGGCGGTGGTCGCAATACCGACAGCACTGTTTCCGAGGAAGCGGATCGCGAGCGCTGTGGCGAGCGCTGCGGAAAAATTGTTGACGATGTTATTGCCGATCAGGATCGTACTGAGCATTTTTGAGGAATGTCCGGTGGCTCTAAGGACAAGCTTCGCACGTTTGTCCCCATCGTCTGCGAGCGCCTGCATACGGATTTTGTTGACTGTGGTGAGCGATGTCTCCGCCGAGGAAAAAAAGGCGGAGAGCACAACAAGGATCAACAGTATGAATAGTTGTATGGCGTCATCCGAGGCCAAAAGATCATCTCCTTCTACATGGTTTCGTTCGGTCGTTATTGAGAATGATACAATAAAACAATATGAAATGCAATGTAAAGTTGCGAATATTGGGCGGATTGTCGGGGCGCGAAGCGCGGAACCATCCGGAAATCAGCTTTTGACGGGTCAATCATTTTATGATTATTCAGGTTCCTGCAGCCGGTGGCGCATATTTTGCGCCGCGCCGCATATGTATGGAAAGGAGGGGGGATGCTTGTGGGATGGTTGATGGGGAAAAAGGGCGTGGCCGGGAACCTGATAAAAGCGCTGGCCCTGGCATTTCTGACGACGGTTGTGCTGCTGCTGGTCCTGGCATTTCTGCTGCTGAAGCTGCGGCTGGACGTCGGCAAAACGGAAATCGGGATCCTTGTCACGTATGTGCTGTCATGCTTTGCGGGAGGCCGGCACTGCGGACGCATGGCGGGCCGGAAACGCTTCCTGTGGGGCGCAGCTGTGGGAATGCTCTATTTCCTGATTCTGCTCCTGGTTTCCGGCATGAGCGACCGGGCATTCCGGTCGGGCCTGACGGAAAGCCTTGCAGCATTCGCGCTCTGTGCCGGGGCAGGAATGCTGGGCGGGATGGTGTCGTGAACACACAGGGCGGCAAGAGGATTTCAGCGGCGGAGCCGCTGCCGCCCTGGCGTGAGCGGTATAAATTGGGGCTTTTCATCGGTGATTTTTTGTGATATAGTAAAAATGTGTCACATACATGAATAATAGAACTGCGGCATTGTGCAATCCGGACAGGCTGCAGATTTTCTGTCGGTTCAGACATTCTTCCCGGTAAATTATTTGCCAGAGTATAATTTGTGAAATGAAGAGGTGTATATGAGAGAAAAATATGAGTCCCTGTCACTTGCAGTTCTGAAAGAACTTGCCAAAGCAAGAGGCATGAGGGGAGTTTCGACGTTCAAAAAAAGCAGGTTAATTGAAGCAATGCTTGAGCAGGATGAAAAGGACCGGCAGTCAGAAAATGCCGGGACATTGCGGCAGGCAGGCAACGGAGCGGAGGCACATCAGCCAGAACATGGGAATACGGCGGAGCCCCGTGATTATGACGGGGCGGTGAGAGAGCGCGCTGCATGGCGCGCGGAGAGCGGCGAAGCAGCGCCTCAGACGGAGACAAAGGGCGCAGCGGGACCCGGGGAGGGCAGCAAAGCAGCGCCACAGGCAGCAGGCGTACAGGCTGAACAGAATCCAAGACGGCGCAGCACAGGTGTGAGACAACCGCAGGGAAGCAGGCGGACGGCCGGAAGAGATTATCCAAATGGCAGTGCGCAGCAGGAGCAAGGTGCATTTTCGGAATCCGCCACGGAATACAGGGGTACGCCGGCGCGCCAGCGTCAGATGCGTCCTGCCAGTGATGAGGCGCATGTGCGCAGGACAGGCGCGGACGGCAGCGATACGCGGCAGCGCCCCGAGAACATAGACAGGCCGCCCGCGGAGCTTTCACAGCTTGACAGCGGCCAGACCGTCTCAGGTATCCTGGAGGTAATGTCGGACGGCTATGGCTTCATCAGAAGCGCGAATTACCTGCCGGGCGACAATGATGTCTATGTCTCTCCGTCCCAGATACGCCGCTTCAATCTGAAGACAGGGGATATTATTTGCGGCAACACACGTATCAAGTCACAGCAGGAGAAGTTCAGCGCGCTCTTATATCTGAAGACGATCAACGACAAGACTCCCTCCGAATCAATGAAACGATGGAATTTTGAGGATATGACACCGGTCTTCCCGAACGAGCGGATGCGTATGGAGCGCGGCTCGCGGGCGTTGGCGATGAGGATTGTCGACCTGTTTTCCCCGATTGGAAAGGGACAGCGCGGTATGATTGTTTCGCCGCCGAAAGCAGGCAAGACGACACTTTTGAAGGATATCGCCCGGTCGATTCTGGAGAATGATCCGAATATGAAGCTCCTGATCCTGCTGATCGATGAGCGGCCCGAGGAGGTCACGGATATCAAGGAGGCGATCTGCGGCGAGAATGTCGAGGTCATCTATTCTACGTTTGATGAACTGCCGGAGCATCACAAGCGCGTGTCGGAGATGGTTATCGAGCGAGCGAAGCGCCTGGTTGAGCAGAATGAGGATGTGACGATCCTGCTTGACAGCATTACGCGCCTTGCAAGGGCATACAACCTGACGGTCCCGCCCAGCGGCCGCACGCTCTCCGGCGGACTTGACCCGGCTGCGCTGCATATGCCGAAACGCTTCTTCGGCGCGGCCCGCAAAATGCGCGAGGGCGGCAGCCTCACGATCCTTGCCACAGCGCTTGTCGACACCGGCAGCAAGATGGACGACGTCGTCTATGAGGAATTCAAGGGTACCGGCAACATGGAGCTCGTGCTTGACCGCAAGCTCTCCGAGAAGCGTGTTTTCCCGGCGATCGATATCCCGAAGTCAGGGACGAGGCGGGAGGACCTGCTGCTTGACCGCGATGAACAGGAAGCGATGTACATCATGCGCCGGGCACTCAATGGCATGAAGTCGGACGAGGCTGTCGAGAATATCCTGAATACGTTCGTCCATACGAGGGACAACCACGAGCTCGTACAAAGGGTCCGCAGACAGAAATATGTGTAAGGGCTGATTCCTTTGAAGCTAGAGAATTCTTTTTTTGAAATCTTTGCAAACCAGTTGCATTTTGATCCGGCTTGTGTTATGATACCAGTGCTGTTTTTTTGGAGGCATAACTGCAGGGACTTGCAGGGATAGTCCGGGACATCTGCTGTGGTTACTATGAGCGGCATTGACCGGAAAGAGGATTCCGGCGGTACACCGTCGGGACAAGCAGTTCACAATCAAAGAAGAAGAGGTGAAAATCATGAAGGAAGGAATCCATCCGAAGTACTATCAGGCGACTGTGACATGCAACTGCGGCAATACATTCGTGACAGGCTCCACAAAGCAGGACATTCACGTTGAAGTTTGCTCCAAGTGCCATCCATTCTACACAGGCCAGCAGAAGGCTACGGCAGCCCGCGGACGTATCGAGAGATTCAACAAGAAGTACGGCATTGAATCCAAATAAGGCTTGAAAAGATAGGGATGAGATTGTAAAATCTCATCCTGTTTTTAAATAATGACGAAGTGGATTGAACAAAGGAAAGGATAACATATGAAACCATCCGGTATTGGTGGGCAGGCGGTGATCGAGGGCGTCATGATGCGAAATGGCGGCAAATATGCCGTGGCTGTCCGTACGGCTGAGGGTGAGATTGTGGTGGATGTCCAGAATTGCAGCAGCAGCCGGATTCAAGACAAGAAAATTACAAAGCTGCCGATTATCCGCGGCGTGGTCAATTTCTTTGACTCCCTGATCCTGGGCATGAAATCCCTGATGTATTCGGCGTCCCTGTTTGCGGAGGAGACGGAGGAGGAGCGCGCCGAGCGCGAGGGCAAGGAGCGGAAGAAAGCGTCTGCTAAGGCAGAGAAGCTGAGAAAACAGGGGAAGGAGCAGGAGGCGGAGCGCGTCCTGCAAAGGTGCGAGGAGAAGCTCGCGAAGGAAGCGGGAGGCCAGGCCTCATCCGGCAAGGATGACAACAAAGACGATGACTGGCTGATGACGCTGACTGTGATTTTTTCCCTTGTGTTTTCGGTCGTCCTGTTTATGATGCTGCCGTATTTTATCTCGCGGTGGCTGCGTAAGCTTGTGACGTCCGAAATGCTGATCCTGATTGTAGAGGGCATAGTCAAGCTCGTTATTTTCTTTGGTTACCTTGCACTGGTTTCACGCATGAAGGATATCCAGCGTACTTTTATGTATCATGGGGCGGAGCACAAATGCATCAATTGTATCGAGCACGGCCTGGAGCTGAATGTCGCGAATGTACGTGTGAGCTCGCGTGAGCACAAGCGGTGCGGTACGAGCTTCCTGTTTATTGTCATGTTTATCAGTATTGTATTTATTATGGTGTTCAGTATCCCGCTGTTTGCGGTGCTGAATGTCAATACGTCGTTCTGGCGCATTGTCCTGCGCCTCGCGCTGCTGCCGTTGATCGCGGGCGTATCGTATGAGTTTATCCGCCTTGCAGGCAGCTCCGACAGCAAGCTTGTCAACGCCCTGAGCCGTCCGGGCATGATGCTCCAGCATATGACGACGAAGGAGCCGGACGATTCGATGATCGAGGTCGCGATCGCGTCGGTTGAGGCAGTGTTTGACTGGAGGAAATTCGAGAACGAGCAGTTCGGCACGAAGTATGAGCTGAAGGCGGAGTGCGAAGATGCAGCCGTCTGATCCGGAGCGCCTGGTTGACGATCGTGCCGCCAGCGGCAGGCAGAGGCCGAAGCTGCAGGAGAATGAACTGGGGAGGCTTGACGGCGCCCGCATCACCTGCGGCGAGGCGCTGTACATTGGAGAAGCATATCTGCGCGGCTGTGGGATCAGAGATGCAGCGGCGGATGCATGGCTTTTGTTTGAATTTGTGACAGGGATGAGCCGGGCGCATTTCCTTGCGGATCGGAGTGTGCCATTCGGGGAGGGCGTCCGTCGCGAAGCGAACCAAAATGGCGGCTGCGGCCGGCTGCCGAACGAATGTGAAGGGGCGTCACCTGCTAAGGCCGCTGCGATCCGTTATCGGAGCCTCCTGCAGCGGCGCGGCGCACATACCCCGCTGCAGCATCTGACCGGAGAGCAGGAGTTCATGGGCTTTCCGTTCTATGTGGATGAGCATGTGCTGGTCCCGCGGCAGGATACAGAGGTGCTTGTGGAGGAAGCGCTGAGGCTACTGGGCGCAGGATGTCTTGCAGGGCAGTCCGGGATGACGCCTGAGGTCTGCCGTCAAACGGGTGCGGGGGCGTGCCGTCTTCGGATATTGGATTTGTGTACGGGGTCGGGATGTATCGCGGTGAGCCTCGCGAAGCTGGGGCCGGATGGCCTGTTGATTGACGCATCTGACGTTTCGGCGGCTGCGCTTGCGGTTGCACGCAGGAATGTAGGGCGAAATCATGCCGCGGTACACCTGATCTGCAGTGATTTGTTTGACCATATTACCGGTATGTATGACATGATTGTATCGAATCCGCCATATATCTGTACGGAGGGGATCGCAGGGCTGGACGAGGAGGTCCGGCTGCATGAGCCGAGGCTCTCGCTGGACGGGCATGAGGACGGACTGTATTTTTACCGCAGGATAGCAGCGGAGGGCGGTGCGTTCCTGAAAGACGGGGGGTTCCTGCTGCTGGAGATCGGATATGACCAGGCAGAGGCGGTCGAGGCATTGCTCCGGGAAGCCGGATTTGAGGAGACCGCGACGGTGAAGGATCTCGCCGGTCTTGACCGTGTCGTATGTGCGCGGAAGCCCTGTGCGTAATGCCATGCGCAGAAGAGATGGATTGCGTTGTGCGCGGAAACGCTGCGCGTGATGCCATGCAAATGCAGAGCTTTCGTGTGGCCCCGGATAATGAATGGACAGAGAGATGCGGCGCTGCGAGCCGCTGGAGGTAAGCATGTTTGACAAACTTGAAGATTTACTGATGCGTTTTGACGAGCTGCTGAATCTGCTCAATGACCCGTCCGTGATCGCGGACCAGTCGCGGTTCCAGAAGTTGATGAAGGAACAGGGCAGCCTGCAGCCGATTGTCGACACATACAGGGAATACAAAAAATGTAAGGAGACGATCGAGGACAGCCTTGCGATGCTGGATGAGGAATCCGATGAGGAGATGCGCGAGATGCTCAAGGAAGAGCTCTCCGGGGCGCGCAGCCGGACGGAGGAGCTTGAACGCAGGCTGAAGATTCTGCTGCTCCCGAAGGATCCGAATGACGATAAAAATGTGATCATCGAGATCCGGGCCGGGGCGGGCGGGGATGAGGCGGCGCTGTTTGCGGCGGAGATTTACCGTATGTATGTGCATTACGCGGAGAGCCAGCACTGGAGAGTCGAGACGATGGACGTCGAAGAGATCGGGATCGGCGGGATGAAGTATGTCAGCTTCATGGTGACAGGCCAGGGGGCGTACTCAAAGCTGAAATATGAGTCGGGAGTACACCGTGTCCAGCGCGTGCCGGAGACCGAGTCGGGCGGCAGGATCCACACGTCGACGGTCACGGTCGCGATCATGCCGGAGGCTGAGGAGGTCGATGTCCAGATTGACCTGAACGACTGCCGATTTGATGTGTTCCGCGCATCCGGCAACGGCGGACAGTGTGTCAACACGACGGATTCGGCTGTGCGCCTGACGCATATTCCGACCGGGATCGTGATTTCGTGCCAGGATGAGAAGTCGCAGCTCAAGAATAAGGACAAGGCGCTCAGGGTGCTGCGCGCGAAGCTGTACGACCTGGAACAGCAGAAGGCGCATGACGCCGAGGCTGAGGCAAGGAGGAGCCAGGTCGGGACGGGGGACCGCTCTGAGAAGATACGGACGTACAATTTCCCGCAGGGACGTGTGACGGACCACCGCATCAACCTGACGCTGTACCGCCTCGAGAAGATTCTCGACGGTGACCTGCAGGAGATTATTGATAGCTGCATTGCGGCGGACCAGGCCGCGAAGCTCGCGAAGATGAATGAAGCTGTTTAATAGATAAATAACCTGATCATTTGAGGAGACAATTATGGGAAAATATTTTGGAACAGACGGCTTCCGCGGAGAGGCCAATGTAGGGCTGACGGTTGAGCATGCATTCAAGGTGGGACGGTACCTTGGCTGGTACTACGGCCAGGATTACAAGGCGCGTATCGTGATCGGCAAGGATACGAGGCGGTCGAGCTATATGTTTGAGTATGCGCTTGCGGCGGGGCTGACAGCTTCCGGCGCAGATGCGTTCCTGCTTCACGTGACGACGACGCCGAGCGTATCATTTGTCGTACGGACCGAGGATTTTGACTGCGGTATCATGATCTCGGCGAGCCACAACCCGTATTATGACAACGGGATCAAGATCATCAGCGGCAGCGGCAAGAAGATCGGGGCCGAGATCGAGGACCGGATTGAGGATTATATTGACGGGAAGATCGGGGAGCTTCCGCTTGCGACAGGGACGAAGATCGGGCGCACGGTCGACTATGTGGCGGGCCGTAACCGCTATATCGGCCATCTGATCGCGATGGCGACGCGCTCATTCAAAAATACAAAGGTCGGCCTCGACTGTTCAAACGGAAGCGCTTCCTCGATCGCGAAGAGCGTGTTCGACGCGCTGGGCGCGAAGACCTATGTGATCCACAATGAGCCGGACGGCACGAACATCAATGAGGGCTGCGGTTCTACCCATATCGAGGAGCTGCGCAAATTCGTGATGGAGAAAGGGCTGGACGTCGGCTTTGCGTACGACGGGGACGCGGACCGCTGCATTGCGGTCGATGAGAATGGCAGGATTATTGACGGAGACCTGATCCTCTATATCTGTGGCAAATACATGAAGGAGGAGGGCAAGCTGACGAACAATACGGTTGTCACGACGATCATGTCGAACCTCGGGCTGTATAAAGCGTTTGACAAAGCCGGGATCTCCTACGAGAAGACGGCGGTTGGCGACAAGTACGTTTATGCGAATATGTGCGAGAATGGCCATTGCCTGGGTGGTGAGCAGTCGGGCCATATCATTTTCTCAAAATACGCGACGACCGGGGATGGCATCCTGACGTCCCTGATGGTCATGGGCGTCATGATGGATAAGAAGACGACGCTTGCGGCGCTTGCTTCTGAGGTAAAGATTTATCCGCAGCTCCTGAAAAATGTCCGCGTGGCGGATAAGAAGGCAGTCCGGGATAATGAGGCCGTGCAGGCGAAGGTCGCAAGCGTGGGAGAGCAGCTCGGCGAGGATGGCAGGGTTCTCGTGCGCGAGAGCGGCACGGAGCCGGTGATCCGCGTCATGGTCGAGGCGGAGAGCGACGAAATCTGCGCAAAATATGTCAGTGAAATCGTCGAGGTGATGAAGGAGCAGGGTCTGACCACGTAATTGTGGATGAGCCTGCCTGCGTGGCGCGGGGATATCGATGAAAGGACAGAGAATGGCCGCCTGTACGTATCTATGCGTATGGCGGCCTCACTGTCCGGGAGGAAACATGGAGCACAAGTGGAAGCGGCTTATCGGTTACTATAAGCCGTACAGGAAATTATTCATTACAGATCTGTTTTTTGCGATCCTCGGGGCAGCGGTCACGCTTGTGATCCCGTTGATCGTGCGTTATATCACGACGAATGTAATCGTCTTGCCGGGAGAGGAGGCGTTTCAGAGTATCCTGAGGCTGGGTGTGCTGATGGTCGGCCTTGTTGCGGTTGAATGCTTCTGCAATTTTTACATTGCCTATTTCGGGCATTTGATGGGCGCGAAAATGGAACATGATATGCGCAATGAGATTTTTGCGCATTATCAGCGCCTCTCGTTCGCGTTCTATGACAACCAGAAGGTCGGGCAGCTCCTGTCGCGTATTACGTCGGATCTGTTTGATATCAGCGAGCTGCTGCATCACGGACCGGAGGACGTCGTGATCTCCCTGATCAAGTTTATCGGGTCGTTTGTCATTCTGTGCAGCATCAACACGGCGCTGACCATGACGGCATTTGCGTTCCTGCCTGTGATTGTGCTGTACGCGTTCTGGCTCAACCGCAAAATGAAGCGGGCGTTCAAGCAGAACCGTGCGCGCATCGCCGACATCAACAGCCAGATTGAGGACAGCCTCTCCGGCATCCGCGCGGTCAAATCGTTTTCCAATGAAGCGATTGAAATGGAAAAGTTCCGTGAGGGGAACGAGCGGTTTGTCGAGTCGAAGCGCAGGAGCTACTGGTATATGGGCTGGTACAATTCTGGGCTCGGCGCGCTGACGACGCTTGTGACGATCGCTGTACTTGTGGTGGGTGCGGCCCTGATCACAGGGGCACATATGGAGGTGTCCGATCTTGTCACATTCCTGCTCTACATCAACAATTTCACGGAGCCGGTGAAGAAGCTGATCAGCTTTACCGAGCAGTTCCAGAATGGTTATACCGGGTATGAACGTTTCCTTGAGATTATGGATGTGCAGCCGGATATCGAGGATGCGCCGGACGCCATCGCGTTGGAGAAGGCAAAGGGCGACATCCGGTTCGACAATGTCTCATTTAAATATGAAGAAAACCAGGACACGGTGCTCAGCCATATCGACCTTCATGTGAATGCGGGCGATTATCTCGCGATCGTCGGCTCGTCCGGCGGCGGCAAGACAACACTGTGCAGCCTGATCCCACGTTTCTACGATGTGGACGGCGGGAGGATCCTGCTCGACGGTATCGACATCCGCAGGATCCGGATTGAAGATCTGAGGAAACAGATCGGTATTGTGCAGCAGGACGTCTATCTGTTCGCGGAGAATATTATGGAGAATATCCGTTATGGCAGGCCGGATGCGACGGATGAGGAGGTCATTGCGGCGGCGCGGCTGGCGAACGCGCATGAATTTATCTCGCAGCTGCCGGACGGATACCTGACCGACATCGGACAGCGCGGCGTCAAGCTCTCCGGCGGGCAGAAGCAGCGCATTTCGATTGCACGTGTATTTTTGAAAAATCCGGCAATCCTGATCTTTGATGAGGCGACGTCGGCGCTCGACAATGAGAGCGAGAAGATTGTGCAGAAATCGATGGAGTCGCTCGCGAAGGGCCGGACGACGTTTGTGATCGCGCACCGCCTGTCGACGATCCGCAACGCGCAGAAGATCCTTGTGCTGACGGAGAACGGGATCGAGGAGCAGGGGACGCATGACGAGCTGCTGGCGCTGGACGGGATCTACGCGAAGCTGTATCGCGGGTGAAGCGGGAAGGCCGCCAAAGGCAACACGCCCTGGCGCGGGCGGACAGGGTCGATGATAGGGCCGATGACTCTCCCCTATCCGGTTGGATCAGACAGTGAGGAGCAGAATTATGGAAAAATGGGAAGAAAATGTGCGCACGGTAGTCCCATATGTGCCGGGTGAGCAGCCAAAGCGCAGAGATATCATCAAGCTGAATACCAATGAGAATCCGTACCCGCCATCTCCAAAAGTGGCGGAGGCACTTGCCCGGATGGATACAGAGAGTATGCGCAGGTATCCGGATCCGGCAGCAGGCCGTCTCGTCTCGGCTATTGCGTCGCTCCATGGCTTGCCGAAGGAGCAGGTGTTTGTCGGTGTGGGTTCAGACGATGTGCTTGCAATGTCGTTCCTGGCATTTTTTAACAGTGGGCGGCCGATTCTGTTCCCGGACATCACATATTCGTTTTATGATGTCTGGGCGGACGTGTTCCGGATTCCATATGAGTGCCAGCCACTGGACGCGTCATTTCAGATCGTAAAAGAGGATTATTATAAGGAAAACGGAGGTGTCGTCTTCCCGAATCCGAATGCGCCGACGGGAGCCCTGCTGCCGCTCAGTGCGGTAGAGGATATCATCGCGCACAATCAGGATGTGGTCGTGATTGTGGATGAGGCGTACATAGATTTCGGCGGGACCACGGCTGCGGGGCTGATTGGCAAATATGAAAATCTCCTGGTTGTGCGGACTTTTTCCAAGTCCCGCTCCTTGGCCGGGATGCGGATCGGATATGCACTCGGCAGCAGGAAGCTGATCGGATATCTGAGTGATGTGAAATATTCGTTCAATTCCTACACGATGAATGAGGCGGCGCTGGTGCTCGGCGAGGCTGCGGCGCTTGACCGTCCGTATTTTGAAGAGACTTGCGCCAGGATTATTGCGACGCGGGAGCGCGCGAAGAAGGAATTTGCGGCACTCGGCTTCTCGTTTGCAGATTCGCAGGCGAATTTCCTGTTCGTGACGCATGAGGTATGCCCTGCGGCGGAGCTGTTCGCGGCGCTGAAGGAGGCGGGGATCTATGTGCGCTATTTCAAAAAACCGCGCATTGACAATTATCTCCGCATCACGGTCGGGACAGACGAGGAGATGGAGACGCTGTTCCGCTTCCTGAGGTCATATCTCAGGTAAGGGACTGTGCGGCGCAGGATGCAGACATCCGGGAAAACAGATACCTTTGACGATACGTCTCCAAAGAAAGGAAGCGGGAGGAAGATGGCCTCGTACGAAAGCTTTGCTGAGGTCTATGACGTGTTCATGGACAATATTCCCTATGAAGAATGGTGCGCATATCTGCACGGCCTCCTCACCGAATACCATGTGGAGGACGGGCTGGTGCTGGAGCTCGGCTGCGGGACCGGCTCTATGACGGAGCTGCTGGCGGACAATGGATATGACATGATCGGGCTGGACAATTCCATCGGGATGCTTGAGGCCGCGCAGCAGAAAAAGGAGAAGTCCGGCCATGATATCCTGTATTTGCTGCAGGATATGCGCGAATTTGAGCTGTACGGGACGGTCCGCGCTATCGTGAGCGTCTGTGATTCCATGAATTACATGACGGATGAGGAGGACCTGCTGGCTGTGTTCCGGCTTGCCGATAATTACCTTGATCCGGGCGGGATTTTTATCTTTGATATGAATACGGTGTATAAGTACCGTGCGCTCGGCGAGAGCGTGATTGCCGAGAACCGGGACGAGGGCAGCTTTATCTGGGAAAACTGGTACGATGAGGAGACGAAGATCAACGAGTACGACCTGACACTCTTTCTCCGCGAAAAAGGCGGGCTCTACCGGAAACATGAGGAGACTCACTGCCAGAGGGCATGGGAGCCACGGGAGATCCGGAAGCTGCTTGCCGAGGCTGGGCTTGAGTTTCTCGCGGTCTATGATGCTTTCACACATGAGCCGCCCCGCCCGGACAGCGGGCGCGTGTACTTTATTGCAAAGGAATGCAGGAAAGGCCGGGAGCCGGGCTGACCAGGTACGGCCTGCAGGAGGCCGTCATTCTGCTTTGGGCGTCTCGTATGTTTCATTGTAATTCAATTCTTCTGATACGATGTCAGTGATCACGCCATCCTCCCAGTCAAAGACCAGATATCGGTAGACCACGTCATGGGAACGCAGATACTCATGAGAACTCATCAGGGCGTACAGCTCCGATTCGCTGATATTGTTTTCCGCGCAGAGCGTTGCGTACGAAACAGGCTCCCCGTCGACAAAAAAGTTCGCGATCATGGTTGAGATCGGATCGTCGTACGGGATGCGGCTGATGGACATAGTCATATAATCTGAGGCGGCATCGCGGTACGCGACCTGAACGGTGTAGCTGCGGTATGCATTGATAAAGGCATTCTTCCCATCGCCGACGGAAACACCGTCTGCGGTCACCCCGCCCTCCACCCGGAAGAGGGAGGCGGGCGCGATCCCCGACGTATTTTTCTCGCAACCTGACAAAAGCAGGGCCGCGGACAGGATTAAAAACAGCAATTTTTTCATAAATCATCGGCCCCCTTTGCTTTTCGTTTCTTATAAATTATCATACTATGCAAAAAGAATCCAGTAAAATTTAAGCGGTATTTGAGAATGAATTGTTTTAAGAATATGGAAAGAAAGTGAACAAAACCTTAAATTTGAAAGAAAGCAGTTGACTTTTTAAGGGATTTAGATTACTCTTGCAAATGAATTTTCAGGATTATTACAAGACATTACAGGCAGCCGGGCTGCCGTAGAGCGTGAAACGACCATAACAAGAGGTACCCAGCAGTTACAGGTAATGAAAAGTGACAGTTCCGCAAGGACTTTCACTTTGCCGCAAAGTCTGCGAGGGCACATAAATTCTGCCAATGAAAAGCAAGAGACAGGGGCGTGTTGATAATATGAAGAGTGAGAGAAGACAGAGAGCGATAGCGGTGCTGAACCGATATTCCCTGCTGTTCCATGTTGTGCTGGCATGTGGGGTCTGCTTTTTGATCGAATGGATTTCGAGACATTCGTTCTTTGAGGCGTGTCAGTTCGCGGTGGACCGCAATCTTGTATTTCTGTACAATTCTTTGATTGTGTATGCATCGTTGATGCTGGTGTACATAGTGAAGCGCAGGACGGCGGTCCGCGTCATGATTTCCGCATTCTGGCTGTTCCTCGGGACGATCAACGGCTGTGTGCTGGCGAAGCGGGTATCACCGTTCAGCTTTACCGACCTCAAGATGGTCAGCGACCTTTTCACCATGAAAAGCAATTATTTCACGGCAACGGAAGCGGCGCTCGTAATTGCGGGCGTTTCGGCGGTGGTCATCCTGCTCGCGGTATTCTGGTTCAAGGGGCCGAAGTTCAGGGGCAAGGTCCACAGATGGGTCGGCGTGCTGATGACGTTTGCTGTTGCATTGATGATCCCGGGCGTGACGGATGCGGCGGTGAGCAACAATGTCCTGACGGCATATTTTGAGAATCTGGCGCAGGGCTACAAGGACTACGGCTTTGTGTACAGCTTTTCGGCCAGCGTGCTCGACCGGGGCATGAGCGAGCCGGACAATTATTCAGAGGAGTCAGTCGAGGCGGTGCTTGCCAGGATACGGGAGGATACGGAAGGCGCAGGCAGCGGCCGGCAGACGGCGGACACCTCGCCTGTGCCGCAGACCGGAGCAGATGAGGACGCATCCGGGCGGCAGGACAGCGGTGCGGTGATGACGGCGCAGCAGATGTCACGAACGACGTCGGCTGACGTTGCGCAGCCGGATGCCGTATCGGCAGAAGATGCGCAGCAGGGAGAACAGGAGATTCCAGAGGATGGAGACGATGCGGATCAGGAGTATCCGAACATTATCTGTGTCCTTCTGGAATCTTTTATTGACCCCGGATTAGTCAATTTTCTGGAGCTCAGCGAAGACCCGATCCCGAATTTCCATGAACTGTACAGCAGCTATACTTCGGGTTATCTTGAGGTGCCGGTCGTCGGCGCCGGGACCGCGAATACAGAGTTTGAGGTGCTGACCGGGATGGGGATGCAGTTCTTCGGGCTCGGTGAGTACCCGTACAAGACGATCCTGAAGGAGACGAACTGCGAGAGCATCGCCTCGGATCTGCACACGCTCGGTTACGGGACGCATGCCGTCCATAACAATGGCGGCAATTTCTACAGCCGCAGGAATGCTTTTTCCATGATGGGCTTTGACACCTTCACCTGCAAGGAAATGATGGATATCCAGGACTACACGCCGCTTGGGACGTGGCCGACGGACGACATCCTGATCGGGGAGGTCGAGAAGTCGCTTGATTATACGCCCGGCCGGCAGGATTTTGTCTATACGATCACGGTAGAGGCACATGGTGACTATCCGAAGGAGAAGGTACTCGAGGATCCGGCAATCAAGGTCAGCGGCGTTGAGGATGAGGGGATGACGTATGCGTGGGAGTACTATGTGAACCAGCTCCATGAGGTAGATGATTTCATCGGCAAGCTGATCGAGATGCTGGAGCAGCGTGACGAAAAGACGTTCGTCGTGATGTTTGGCGACCACCTGCCGACGATGGGGCTGACCGAGGAGGACATGGCTACGGGCAGCCTGTTCAAGACGCAGTATGTGACGTGGAATAATTTCGGTCTGGAGAAGCAGGATGCCGATATGAGGTCATACCAGCTGCTCGCGGATGTGACGGACTGGCTCGGTATCCACAATGGTACGATGTTTACCTTCCACCAGGACCGGGAGAGCTATGCGACGGAGGAGGAGTACCAGGAGAGCATGGAGCTGCTCCAGTATGACATCCTCTACGGGGAACACTATGTATATGGCGGCGGCAACCCGTATCCCGCATCAGATCTCAGGATGGGTACGCAGGATATTGTGATTGACCGGTTGATGGAAACCGACAAATACTATTATATCATAGGAGAGAATTTCACGAAGTGGAGCCGGGTCTATGTGAACGATGAGAAGGTCAGCACGGGATATATTTCCTCGAAGCTGCTGCGCATCAAGAAGAAGCTGATCGGTACGGGTTCCAACCATATCGTTGTGAACCAGGTGGGCTCGTCGGATACGGTTTTCCGCAGTTCCAATGAGGTACTGCTGTTGAGGGCGGAGGAAACGGAAAAGGAGTAGAGTGGTATCGGCGGGGATGCTTTTCTCCCCGCTTTTGTGTTGTCAGGAACTCCGAAAACGCTTATAATGAAAACATCTGGCGAAGGAGGATGGGCGAGCTTGAAGAGTTCCTCTCCTACATTGCCTGTCTGCGAACTGCGTGCTGTGATCAAGGAGGACCGCGCCAGCCTGATGGGTGAGTTCTGCAGGGGCTGCGGTTACTGTATGCCGTGCCCGGCCGGGATCGAGATCAACAACTGCGTGCGCATATCACTGATGATCCGCCGTGCACCGTCCGCTGCACAGCTCACGCTAGGGATGCAGGCGAAGATGATGAAGATCGAAGAATGCCTGCACTGCAACCAGTGCATGAAGAAATGCCCATATCATCTGAACACGCCGGAGCTGCTCGCGAAGAACCTGAAGGATTACAAGGAGATCCTCGCGGGGAAGGAATACTAAAGCGGTTATTGTTCATGGCTGACATTTACTCATATTGTTACAGCTCAGCCAACCACGATCAGAGTACTCAAAAAACACTTGATTTTTCATATGGATAGGTATAAGATCAAATGCATAAATATGCAGGATGCTGCAAGAAGGAGGAGTTTATTATGAAAAAAATGATTTCCTGTTGCGTGGTGCTTTCCATGATCCTGTGCCTGATGACGGGATTCACGGGCATGGCCGATGACCAGACAGCGCTGGAGAGGGTCCAGGAGAGCGGCAAGCTGATCGTTGCGACGGATGCCGCATGGCCGCCGTTTGAGTACATGGAGGGTGAGGATGTAGTAGGCGTTGATCTGGATATCGCGGCTGATATCGCCGAGAGCCTTGGTGTAGAGCTTGAGATTATCAATGTAGCGTTCGATTCCCTGTCGATGTACCTGCAGAACGGGGAGGCCGACCTGGCGCTTGCCGCGATCACAGTGACAGAGGATCGCAAGGAGACGATGGAGTTCTCGGAGCCGTACTGTGACGCGTGCCAGTACATCATTGTCCGGGAGGACGATGAGAATGTCAGCACGATCGAGGATCTGGCAGGCTACATCATCGGTGTACATCTCGGGACGACAGGAGACTTCCTCGCATCCGATGAGGTGAATATGGGTACGCTGGTGGGCACCGGAGCCTCTGTCCAGCAGTACAAGGATCTGTCGATCGCAGCCATGGGGCTCAATGCCGGTGACGTGCAGGCGATCGTGTGCGACAAGATCCTTGCGGAGAATCTCTGCACGGTCAATGAGGGTCTGAAGTGCTTCGAGGCTGTCTATGCGGACGGCAGCTCCACGCTGGAGCAGTATGCGGTGGCCGCAGCCAAGGGAGAGACGGATCTGATTGCGAAGGTGAATGAGGTAGTCGTACCGGAGAAAGAGGATGGCACGATCGACCAGTATATCATTGACCAGAGCGCGAGGGCGACTCTTGTAGACGATGAGGCTGAGAGTGAGACCGAAGCTGTTGAGGCAGGGACCGAGGCTGCTACGGAAGCGGAATAGGAACAGGAGATTTTTATAGTCCGGCCAGAGCCGTAAAGAGCGGCAGAGAATTCCCTGCCGCTCTTTATCGTGTCACGGGAGACGAAGTCCCCTATGCCGCAGGCGACTGCGCACGGCGTGGGAATGCGCATAGCACGTTCCTGTTTCAGGAAAGGGAAAAGATATGGGATGGATGGAGAGCCTGAGCGCGGAGTTCGAGAAAACCTTTATCCGCGACGACCGTTACAAGGTTTTCGTCACCGGCTTCAAGAATACGATTATCATTACCATCGTCGCGCTGCTCGTCGGCCTGGCCGGCGGTACGCTGATCGCGATGTTCCGATATGGTTTTACACAGATGAAAAAAAAGAAGGCGGTTACGCTTCCGGCGAAGCTGCTCTATGTGGTGCTCTGGGTGATCGATAAGGTGCTGGCGCTGTATGTCGCCGTGATGCGCGGCGTGCCGCTCGTCGTCCAGCTCCTGATCATGGCCTTTGTCGTGATGGCAGGCTTCCCGAACAAGCTCGTGGTCTGCTGCATCGCGATGGGGCTCAATTCGGCAGCATATGTCTCTGAGGTCGTGCGTGGCGGGATCAACGCCGTGGACGCGGGGCAGATGGAGGCCGGGCGTTCGCTCGGGCTTGGCGCTGCGGTGACGATTCTGTATATTATCCTGCCGCAGGCGTTCAAGTCTGCGCTCCCGGCGCTCTGCAACGAGGGGATTGCGGTGCTCAAGGAGACGTCGGTGGTCGGCTACATCGCGGTCGTTGACCTGACGCGTGCATCGGACCTGGTGCGGAGCCGCACGATGTCGCCGCTGATGCCGCTGATGTTTATCGCGCTTGTTTATTTTGTCTGCGTTATGCTCCTGTCCTGGGGCGTAAGCATTCTGGAGAGGAGGCTGAAGCAGGGTGATCGAGGTTAAAGGGCTAAAAAAAGATTTCGATGGGCTCCAGGTCTTAAACGGAATCGACTATACGATCAACCAGGGGGAGAAGATCGTCGTGGTCGGGCCAAGCGGATCCGGCAAGAGCACATTCCTGCGCTGCCTGAACCTGCTCGAGGAGCCGACAGGCGGGGAGGTCTGGTTCGACGGCATCAATATCACGGATCCGAAGAATGACATCAACAAGATGCGCCAGAAGATGGGGATGGTGTTCCAGCATTTCAACCTGTTCCCGCATATGACGGTTCTGGACAATATCACGTTTGCCCCGGTAAAGCTGAAGCTGCAGACGAAGACGGAGGCGGAGGAGAACGCGATGCGCCTCCTGAAACGCATCGGTCTGGAGGAGAAGGCAAGCGAATATCCGAACAGGCTTTCCGGCGGCCAGAAGCAGCGTATCGCGATCGTGCGCTCGCTTGCGATGAACCCGGAGGTCATGCTTTTTGACGAGCCGACGTCGGCGCTCGACCCGGAGATGGTCGGTGAGGTGCTCGATCTGATCAGGGAGCTCGCGAAGGAGGGTATGACGATGGTGATCGTCACGCACGAGATGGGCTTCGCGCGGGAGGTCGGCACGAAGGTGCTGTTTATCGACGATGGCGTGATCAAGGAAGAGAACACGCCGAAGGAATTCTTTGAGCACCCGCAGAATAAGAGGCTGCAGGAGTTTTTGTCGAAGGTATTGTAAATAAATAGAATGATTAAGACAGATGAGGAGACAGACTTATGTTTCAGAATGTAATTGTAAAGAGGCCATGCACCAGGATCACAGACGGCATCACTTCGGCCCCGGAGCTCGGCAAGCCGGATTATGAGCTTGCGCTCCGCCAGCACGACGCCTACATCAGGGCGCTTGAGAGCTGCGGCGTGCAGGTGACGGTGCTCCCGGCAGATGAGGCTTTCCCGGACTCCTGCTTTGTGGAGGATACGGCGGTGCTGACACGCAAATGCGCGGTTATCACGAACCCAGGCGCCCCGTCCCGCAACAAAGAGGCAGAGGCCATGATCCCGGTGATTAGACAATTCTACAGTGAGGACTGCATCGAGTACATCAAGGCTCCGGGTACGCTCGAGGGCGGCGATGTCATGATGGTGGGTGACCACTTCTACGTGGGGCGCTCCGCGCGCACGAACGGGGAGGGCATCCGCCAGTTCATCGCGATCCTGGGGAAATACGGCCTGACCGGCTCGGAGGTGCCGCTCGAGAAAGTGCTTCACCTGAAGACCGGCGTCAACTACATCGAGAACAACAATATGCTCGTATCCGGCGAGTTCATCGACAAGCCGGACTTCGCGAAATATAATAAGTACGTGATCCCGGAGGACGAAGCGTACGCGGCAAACTGCATCTGGGTGAACGGCCATGTGATCGTCCCGGCGGGCTTTCCGAAGGTGGAGCAGATCGTGAAGGATGCGGGCTACGACGTGATCCTCGTGGATACGTCGGAGTACCGCAAGATAGACGGGGGCCTGAGCTGCCTGAGCCTGAGATTCTAGTACATCGGAAATTAGATAACTGGTCAGATGACGCAGGATATATTTCTGAGAGCACCTATCAAAAAACGGAGGCATAGCGGGCTACGCTGAGTATTTTTGATAGGTGCTCTCAGGGAAATAGGCAAGTCATATGTGCCAGTTATTTTGTTTTCGATGTACTAGGATATTCTGTAGCCTGGGCGGCAGGGCCGTGGGCAGAGGACAGACAGGAGAGGGATCATGCAGATAAGGTTGGAAACGGTTTTGGGGTTGGGAGAATATGGGTTGAAGTATGACTGGTATCAGCTTCTGTGGCTGTTTCTGGTTTACTCAGTGCTGGGCTGGTGCGCGGGCGTCGCGTCAGCGGCTGTCAAACGTAAAAGGTTTATCAATACGGGTGTGCTGAACCTGCCGCTATGCCCGGTCTACGGCATTGCGGCGGTCAGCTACAGCATTTTTTTAAATGAGTTGAAGGACAGGCCGGTGTTCCTGTTCCTGGGCGGCATGGTGATCACGTCGTTCCTGATGGTCATCACAGGCGTCGTGCTGGAGCATATTTTCCACCGCAAGTGGTGGGATTACAGCGGGCGCCGCTTCGGCTTCGGCCAGTACATAACAGCGCCGCTGCTCGTATGCTACGGCGCAGGGACGATTTTCGTGCTGTGGCTCGGCAATCCACTGATCCTCAACATTGTAGCCCTGATCCCGCGCAGTGTCGGGCGCATCGTGGTGCTCGTCGTGGCTGCCTTTGTGCTCATCGACCTTTCAGGCGTGCTCGCCGTCGTCTGGAAATGGAGGCGGCATATCAAAAGGGTCGCTGAGCTGACCGACAATATGCAGCAGCTCTCTGTGACCTTCGGCAATGCGATTACGAATGCGATCCGCCGGAGGCTTGAGCATTCCTATTCCAACATTGAGACAAAGAAGCTTCTCGAGGCGAAGCCCAGGGAACAGGAACAGGAGCAGGGGAAATTCGCGGAAGGCTGGTGCTTTTACAAGTTCTTCGCGCTGTTCTTCATTGGTGCGTTCCTGGGTGACGTAGTCGAGACAGTGTTTTGCCGTATCACGATGGGCTGGTGGATGAGCCGCAGCAGCGTTGTATATGGGCCGTTCAGCATCGTGTGGGGCCTGGGCTGTGCGATGCTGACGGCATTCCTGTACCGCTACCGAGACAGGAGCGATGGCGCGATCTTTCTGTATGGGACGGTCGTCGGCGGCACCTACGAGTATTTGTGCAGTGTATTTACGGAGATTGTGTTCGGTACGGTATTCTGGAGTTACAAGCATATCCCGTTCAATCTGGGCGGCAGGATCAATCTGCTGTTCTGCTTTTTCTGGGGCATTGTCGCGGTCGTGTGGCTGAAATATGTCTACCCGTTCCTGTCAAACAGGATCGAGAAAATACCGAAGAAGATCGGGAAGGCTCTGACCTGGGTACTGTTGGTGTTCATGATCTTTGACGCAGCGGTTTCTTCCCTCGCACTCGGGCGTTATTCGCAGAGGCAGAGGGGAGTGGAGGCGTCAACGCAGCTTGAGCAGGTGCTTGACGAGCATTTCCCGGATGAGCGGATGGCAGAGATCTATCCGAAAGCGCAGCTTGTCAGGAAATGACGGGCGGATAGGATCGATCTCCCCTGCCGGCCGTCTGTAGAAAGGGGCGAAGTGTTATGGATGGAAAACCAGGAAAAGAGGGCGGAGGAAAGCGGGATCTGAATGCGGATCTGACCCGCTGTGTCGCAGTATACAGCGTCCTTTCCGTGCATTTCCTGCTGAACAGCGGGTTTTACAGCGTGGCGGTTACGGGGGCGGATATGCTCATGATGTGCATGGTGCGCAGCCTGTTCATGACTTGCGTGCCTCTTTTCCTTTTGCTGACCGGTTATCTGATGAGCCATAAGACGTTGTCGCGGCAATATTACAGAGGCATCCGGAAGACGGCCGAAATATATGTGCTCGCAAGCATCGCCTGCCTGCTGTTCAAAAAGTTCTGGCTTGAAAATGATGTGACGCTTAAGACGGCGGCGCTCGACATCCTTGATTATGACGGGGCAAATTATGCCTGGTATATTGAGATGTATATCGGCTTGTTCCTGATGATCCCGTTCCTGAATCTCGCGTACAACGGCCTGAAGTCAAAGCGGGAGAAGCAGGTGCTTGTGTGGACTATGATTGCAATCACGATGCTGCCGAAGCTGCTGAACAATTTTGACTTCCGCACGCCGGGCTGGTGGGGGAATCCTTCGTCATCGACGAAGTATGACCCGCTCGTCCCCGGATTTTTCACGGCGATGTATCCGGTTACATATTATTTTATCGGTGCTTATCTGCGCGAATTCGGGTACGCCAGTGCAGCCGGAAGCCGGTTGACGGACGTGGGTTCCGGCTGCGTGCAGTTGCCGGAAAAAGAGGATGGCCGTCCGGGGGAGACAGAGGGCGGTACAGTACGGCATTCAGGCAGCGGAACGGAGAGGCTCTGGCTGCGCCGTACCGTGAATGTGCTCCTGTTCCTCCTTGCTGTGGCGGCATTTGGCTGCTACAATTTCTGGCGCAGCGATGGCGGTTCGTTCGTCTGGGCGGCGAACAGCACCTGGGGAGGGGAGAACCTGATCACGGCGTACCTGGAATTCTCGCTCCTGCTTTCCCTGCACCCGGACAGGCTCCCGCGTGCACTGCAGGCTGTCATGATTTATATTTCGAAAATTTCCCTGGGCATCTACCTGGTTTCCTGGATTTTTGACAAGCTGATTTACGCACTGCTCAAGGCATACGTGCCGGCTGCGAATGACCGCTGGCCTTATTATTTCATCGTCGTGCCTGCTGTCTTTCTCTGTTCGGTGGCCGGTGCATCGCTGCTGTATCTGATCCGGTTGCTGCTTGCAGGGCGGAGGGGCCATGAATTGTAACAAGACTTTGGTTGTTTCCGGGTTTGACAAACAACGTATCATACTGTATACTCATTCTGACGGATATTATATGAAACGGAAGGAGAACAGTTGTGATTCGTTACATAAAAAAATGTCTGCTTTTTTTTGCACTGATTTTGAGCGTATTTTGTATAACAGCCACGTCGGATGCGGCCGGGAGTACAGCTGTCGCCCAGGAGAGTGCATCTTCCGCCGGACAGACAGCGGACGGCAGATGGGTCACTTCATCAAAGGGCAGGCGGTATCGTTTTCCCGATGGGACGTATGCGAAAAATATGTGGCTGCAGGTTGGAGGCGGCATATATCGCCTGGACAAGAAGGGATATTGCCGGACAGGCTGGTTCACGCAGTCGAAGAAGCTATACTATGCGTCGAAGACAGGTAAGCTATATGTCAATCGTTTTCTTCAGGATGCGGACGGCAAATACTGGTTTGGGAGCACGGGAGTGTGCGCGCAGAAGCAGTGGGTTATCCGAAAGGGCAGGCGGTATTACGCGACAAAGAGCGGGAAGCTGGTTCTGAATAAGATGTTTAAGATCGGAGGAAAGTATTATTATTTCAACAGCAAGGGCGTGATGGCGAAGTCCAGCTGGGTGACAGTCAGCGGTAAGAAATATTATTTCAACAAAAGTGGCGTGCGTGTGCAGAAGAGATGGCTGAAGCTCGGCGGGAAATATTATTATTTCAGCTCAGGCGGCGTGCTGCAGACGAACCGTTGGGTAGGCGACTATTACGTCGGAGCGGACGGGGCGCGGAAGACAAACTGCACGGTTGACGGCATTACGCTCGACGGGAATGGGAAGCCTGTGGAGGCCGGGGAGGGCGGCGATTACATTTTTGTCGGTGATTCCCGGATGGTCGGGATGAAGGCTGCGCGTCCGGAATCCAATACGGCTTATATCGCAGAGGTCGGGATGGGCTACTCCTGGCTTACGTCGACAGCGCGCAGGAAGCTCGCATCGGGTCTTGCGGCGAAGCCGTATGCGACAGTTGTGCTTGCACTCGGTGTGAATGACCTGGGTAACTGTACCAGATATATCGCATACTATAAGAAGTTGATCAGCAGTTATCCCAAAGCAACGTTTTATGTGCTGTCCGTGAACCCGGTCGACGAGAAAAAGGAAGCACAGTATGGTTACACAGTGAAGAATACCGATATCAAAGCCTTCAATAAGAAACTGAAGGCCGCTTTCGGTTCTTCCTATCTCAATTCTTACAGCTATTTGAAGAAGCGTACGTTTAATTCGCGGGACGGAGTGCATTATACTACGGATGTCTACAGCGATTTGTATGACTTTATCCTGAATAAAATCAATTCATAACTGATCAGTAGCTTGTTTGCTGCGTCAGCAGCAATATTTCATTCATGGGCCGACGCTGCAGGGAATGACGAAAGCCGTTTCCTGTAGCTGTGCCTTCAGAGCAGCTCTTTCATGACAAATTCATAGATCTGCTGGCATTTTTCTTTCCAGTTGCGGCAGACTGTCTTTGCCTGCGATTCATCCGGCACCGTGATGGTCAGGTCAATCGGGTTGGCATATTTTTCCTTGACGACACAGTGTACAGAATATTCATCCGCTGTATTTTTGTAATAATCGGCCAGTATAGAGACTTCATCTCGCATACGCATCCTGTTTTCATCGATATACTCGTCAATTTCTTCGCGTATTTCATGTGAAATCCGATTCTGGAAATAGTGAAGTGCCTCCGCGCCGGAGTCCGTCAGTCTGTAGTAGGAACAGTTGCGGATAGTCTCCTGACGGATCATATTACCCTCAGAAAGTTCGGAAAATACGGATTGAAGCGTAAAATAGGTCGTATAGCCCCGATCCAGGATGAAAGCGGAAATCTGCGCGTTCGTAAGCGGAAAGTCAACCTTGTGCAGCATATAGAGCACGATCAGCTTGTAAAGAGTAAAAGGTTCGGGCATGAGGATTCCTCCTTAAGTATTATGTATGTTGTACCAGACGGATGCTGCCTCTGTGAAACGCGCTGGATTGAATATATGCGTATACCCAGGGGCATTCGTGAATACATGCCCTGCGGGCGGGCGGACACTTCGTGTCCGATAAAGTATACCATTTTCGGCAATTTTAGTAAAGCGGTCAGGAAACGGAAATGTATACATATTTTTTTGGCGTGCTGTTAAAAATAAGAGAAACACAGGGCATTTGTGAAGCTGTCGGAACGACGAAAGACGTTTCCCGCACAATAAAAGACGAAGGAGAGCGGTCATGATGGGCAATTTTCAGATACGGACGGATCTGGCGCTTGAGGCGCGTGAGAGCTGTGAGGCAGATCATGTAAGGATACGAGGTGTGAGAGTCAGGGAGGAGACCGACGAAAAGAGGGAGATCTTTACGACAACGGTTCTGATCGAGACGGAGAACGGCGCAAAGACGCTCGGAAAACCTGTCGGCACGTATATTACGATGGAGGCGCCGAATATGTCAACACCTGATGAGGGATACCACCGGGAAATATCGGAGGAGCTGGCCCGCCATCTCGGGAAGCTGATGGGGGAGAGGAGAAGCTCCGTCCTGGTGGTCGGGCTTGGGAACCGGGAGGTTACACCGGACGCGCTCGGGCCGGATGTCGTCAGTAACCTGCATATCACGAGGCACATGATCCGGGAGTACGGGCGCGTCGGCGCACAGCTGGAGAAGGCAGGGGAGATCAGCGCGGTCGTTCCGGGGGTGATGGCGCAGACAGGGATGGAAACGCTCGAGATCATCAGGGGCGTTGTCCGGGAGACGAAGCCGGAGCAGGTGATCGCAATCGATGCGCTGGCTGCGCGCAGCACAAAGAGGCTGAACCGGACGATCCAGATCACCGATACAGGGATCAACCCGGGTTCGGGCGTCGGCAACCACCGCCATGCGATTAATGAAGAAACGCTTGGCGTGCCGGTGATCGCGGTCGGTGTGCCGACTGTCGTAGATGCGGCAACGATTGTGAATGATACGCTTGAGGAGCTGGTCACAGAGATGGACAACTCCGAGAGGATGCAGCAGCTTGGCGGGACACTTGGCACACTGAACCGGGCGGAGAAGCATCAAATGATACGGGAACTCATTTCACCGCATCTGAATACGATGTTTGTGACACCGAAGGATATCGACGAGACCGTCAAATACCTGAGCTATACAATTTCTGAGGGACTGAATCTGGCATTTTCAAGAGAATGAGGAAAAGAAAGAGCAGGATAACCGTGAAGGGACCGAACAGCTACTGAGCAGGAATGAGTATGAGAAACTACAGGTTGTCCGCATAGACGGTTTGTTTACAGCATATAATGATAGAAGCAGAAACCATTGGTATCATGCAGACGCAAATATGGACGTAGAAAGGCGGGAGGCATGTGCGCAGAGATGGCTGGCTGCAGAAGCTTCTGTATCGGATGATTGCGGCACTCGCATTTTATATAGTGTGCAAAGGAATTTACCTGCTAGGCAACAGCAGCGGTGTGCAGGGTGTGCTGGATGACGGAACATTACAACGGTCGCTCGAGGATGCGGCAGTGCGCACGTGGGCTCCGGGTTATGCAGCTGCGGTAGAGAAACAGGAGCAGCCGGACTGGATGGCCATTTGGATGGAGCAGGTTGCGCCTGTAGCCAGCTATCTGGCAGTCGGACAGGCCGGGGAAACGGAGCAAATGCCTGATGAAACAGTGTCAGAGCAGACAGAGATCATACCGGATGACGCAGCATCGGAGCAGGCGGAGATAACGGCGGATGATACAGTATCAGAGCAGACAGAGACAATGCCGGATGATATCGTGTCAGCGCAGATGGAGACAGTACGTGAAGCTGTGTCTCATTCTGTGTCGGACGGGTTTCTGGCACAGCTTGAGGATTTTGAGTTTCTGCTGTCCAATTATTTTACGGTCGATCCGGGGACGACGGCGGACAGCGAACTGCTCGATATTGATACATTGCTCGCGGAAGACCTGAGCATTGTACAGGATCCGCAGTCGCCGCAGATTCTGATTTATCATACACATTCCCAGGAAGCGTTCGCTGATTCGCGGGAGGGCGTGACGGCAGACACGATTGTCGGGATGGGGGATGTACTCGCAGAGGAACTCGCTGCATATGGTTACAATGTCATTCATGATACCGGCGTATATGACCTTGTGGATGGAGAACTTGACCGCAGCGCGGCTTATGATTACGCGCGTGATGCCGTGAGCAGGATACTGGAGGAGCATCCGACAATTGAGGTGGTGATCGACCTGCACCGCGACGGCGTGGATGGGCAGAAGCTGGTGACGGAGATTGAAGGCAGGCCGACCTCAATGATCATGTTTTTCAACGGAATTTCACGCAATAACCTGGACGAGCCGCTTCCGTGGCTGGAAAATCCATACATAAAACAGAACCTTGCATTTTCCATGCAGCTTGAACTGAAAGCGCGCGACCAGTATCCAGGCTTTACACGCAATATTTATCTGAAGGCGGAGCGGTTCAATCTGCATCTGCGGCCCCGCTCCCTATTGATCGAGGCAGGGACGCAGCTCAATACGGTCGAAGAAGAAAAAAATGCGATGCCGCCGCTTGCTGATCTGCTGAATCAGGTACTAAGCGGCGCCAAAGAATGATCCAGCAGGCCTGGATTCAAAAAACTATATTATTTTCTCCTTCTTCTGTTCGCAAATCTGCCTGTGTTGTGATATCATGTGAACTGACATTGTAATAAACAGAAGCAGGAGAATTAAAATGCGCCGTACAGACAGAGAAGTAAAGGAATTCAAGGATATCGTATCGATTATGGAAAAATGCGATGTATGCAGGATTGCCCTGAATAATAACGGTTATCCGTATATTTTGCCGCTCAATTTTGGGATGTGTGTACAGGACGGCAGGATAGAACTGTATTTCCACGGGGCTATGTCTGGTATGAAGTATGATCTGATTGAAAAGGATGCCCTTTACTACTGAACATTTTGAGGAAGACCGAGCCATCCATTCACTGTCTCTACGGTATAGCCTACTCCTTGCGCAATCTTTTCTACATCAATACCGAGCAAATATAAGTTTCTGGCTACCTCCTGGGATTTCTTTAAGGTACCCTTTTGTATGCCTTTTTGCAGTCCCCTTCGTTCCCCTGTCAATTCAGCTTTCATTTTCATTTCCTGTATTGCCTGGCACATATCAACCATTTCCTCGCTTTCGCTATATTTTAAATCGGTGTGTGTGATTACCTTAATCACATCTGCGGCTCTTCGTTCTACTTCATGAAATCGTGTCTCTTTAGAATGCAGTATCTTGCTTAGATTTTCCTCATTTTTAGAATATTTGATGAAAAGCAGAACCTCCCGCAGGCTGGACCGGAATTTCATAATATCAGCTTCTTTCATATGCGCCGGGGCAATCAAATGAACCTGATAATTGTTGAGATATTGGAATAGCGCCGGGTCTTTTATATCCATCATGTCAAACAGACTCAGTGGACCATCCCATCTATCCGCGCCAAAATAGAGAATGACCGTCACGGAAGGAATAAGGCGGTCGTTTTTCCAGAAACCGCTCAGATATTCCCCAGCGTTTGGTCTCCTCTGCATTGCTGAAGAATCTGATTCCGCCTGTCCTCTGTTTTGTTTCATCGCCCTGCGATGTGACCGCGCAGCTGCTTCAACCTGTCCGGCATATTCGATCGCATCGTATAGATTATTCTTTACTGCAGCCGCATAATGGATCTCGGACTGGGCTTCGATTCCATAAAGGATGTATTCAAATTTCCCGTCCGTCATGGCGGCATAAAGCTTCTGTACATCCCGGAATTTCTGAATCGGTATGGTTGTCTGGTCTGCTCCGTAAGGAAGGGCGATCTCGGTTGGATCCCGCTGTGCCAGATTCTCAGGATGAATAATCTGCGCTCCATCATGAATGTAATAATTAAACACATCGGCAAATATGCCTGCATCTGATATGTAATCCTTTGTGATAGTATCCGCTCTCAATAATGCTTACATCCTTCCTATACTTTACTATATTTCCATATGTTTCGCAACTATATTATCATATATTCATTATCATGTCAAACATTATGTTGCTGATAAACACGTTTATGATACAAAATAATGAAGCCATATAAAAGGATTCTATGGTTTTTTGCTTCGACGCGGTCTGGACAGGAGCAGGTTTTATGTGATAAACTGTATCGCGGATATAGGACTGGCAGGCTATTGTTGCGACCGTGCCCGGTGCAGGAATGTGCGCAGCACATTCTTGTTACAAAGGGCGCGGAAAGGCTGCCGGAGAGCTTTGGCGGTGAGGAGGAACATACGTGGCGATCGATCAGAGTAAAATCAGGAATTTTTGTATCATTGCGCATATCGACCATGGCAAGTCGACGCTGGCCGACCGCATCATTGAGATGACGGGGCTGCTGACGAGCCGTGAGATGCAGAATCAGGTGCTTGACAATATGGAGCTGGAGCGCGAGCGCGGCATTACGATCAAGTCCCAGGCGGTGCGCACCGTGTACAAGGCGGACGATGGGGAAGAGTATATTTTCAATCTGATCGACACGCCTGGGCATGTCGATTTCAATTATGAGGTATCGCGCAGCCTCGCTGCGTGCGACGGAGCGATCCTGGTTGTCGACGCGGCGCAGGGGATCGAGGCACAGACGCTCGCAAATGTCTATCTGGCGCTCGACCATGACCTCGACGTGATGCCGGTTATCAACAAGATCGACCTGCCAAGTGCGGATCCGCGGCGCGTGATCCATGAGATCGAGGACGTGATCGGCCTCGAGGCGGAGGATGCCCCGCAGATTTCCGCGAAGACAGGACAGAATGTACATGAGGTGCTGGAGCAGATTGTGAGAAAGATCCCTGCGCCGGAGGGCGACCCGGATGCGCCGCTGCAGGCCCTGATTTTTGACTCGGTTTATGATTCCTACCGCGGCGTCATCGTGTTTATGCGGGTTATGAACGGCACGGTTGCGAAGGGACGGACGATCCGGATGATGGCGACCGGGGCGGAGGCCGAGGTCGTTGAGGTCGGATATTTCGGCGCGGGTCAGTTCATCCCATGTGACGAGCTGGCTGCCGGGATGGTCGGCTATCTGACCGCGAGCCTCAAGAACGTGCGCGATACGCGCGTCGGAGATACGGTGACGACGGCTGACCATCCTTGCGCAGAGCCGCTTCCGGGCTACAAGAAGGTGAACCCGATGGTCTACTGCGGTATGTATCCGGCGGACGGCGCGAAGTACCCGGATCTGCGCGATGCGCTCGAGAAGCTGCAGCTCAATGACGCATCGCTGCATTTTGAGCCGGAGACGTCGGTTGCGCTGGGCTTCGGTTTCCGATGCGGTTTCCTGGGGCTTCTGCATCTGGAGATCATCCAGGAGAGGCTGGAGCGGGAGTACAGTCTCGATCTTGTCACGACTGCCCCGAGCGTTATCTACAAGGTACATAAGACGAATGGCGAGGTGATTGACCTGACGAACCCGACGAACCTGCCGGATCCGTCCGAGATCGAATACATGGAGGAGCCTGTCGTTGCCGCCGAGATCATGGTGACGACTGAGTATATCGGCCCGATCATGGAGCTGTGCCAGGAACGCCGCGGCATATACGAGGGCATGGAATATATGGAGGAGACGAGGGCGCTGCTGAAGTATACGCTGCCGCTCAACGAGATTATCTATGATTTCTTTGACGCGCTCAAATCGCGGTCGCGCGGCTATGCGTCATTTGATTACGAGATGAAGGGATATATGCGATCCGATCTCGTGAAGCTTGATATCCTCGTGAACCATGAGGAGGTTGACGCGCTCTCATTTATTGTCCACGGCGGGACTGCATATGAGCGCGGCCGGAAGATGTGCGAGAAGCTCAAGGAGGAGATCCCGCGCCAGCTTTTCGAGATCCCGATCCAGGCTGCGATCGGCAGCAAGATCATTGCGCGTGAGACCGTCCGTGCACTGCGCAAGGATGTGCTGGCCAAGTGCTACGGCGGCGATATCACGCGCAAGAAGAAGCTGCTCGAGAAGCAGAAGGAAGGCAAGAAGCGGATGCGCCAGGTCGGAAACGTGGAGATCCCGCAGAAAGCGTTTATGAGCGTGCTGAAGCTCGATGACAAATAAAAAGTCATCACCCGCAAGGGTGACGGTTGAGCTCAAAAAGCATGGCAATTTGCTGCATCAATTATTTTAAGCATGATCGATTCCTCCGCCCGGGACTTCGGGTTGTCTGGTTACTCAACAGCATTGCGGCACTTCTTTATATCGTATCCCCATCGTCAGATCTCCGGGTCTTCCGGCGGTGGCGCACGCATTCCGTCAGGAGGTACTCAATCTGGCCGTTGACCGAGCGGAAATCATCCTCAGCCCAGGCGGCAAGTTCATTGTAGAGCGAGGCGGAGAGGCGCAGGGGAACCTGCTTCTTCGCCTTTTCTTTTTTGGCATCCATGTGAGAGCCCTCTTTCTAAAACGCGGTGAAACCCGCAGTAAAGTTGGTTACAGTTTTCCGAAAGCCAATGTCAGAGAAGTACCCAGGGCAGTCCTGGGTACTTCTCGTCCGACTGACTTAACTATAATTAGTAAATCGATCCGCTATTCACCACCGGCTGCGCATCCTTATTTCCGCACAGCACGACGAGCAGATTGCTGACCATCGCCGCCTTGCGCTCCTCGTCGAGCTCCACGATCCCGCCCTCACTTAACTTCGTCAGCGCCATGTCAACCATGCTGACCGCACCCTCGACAATCTTCTGGCGGGCGTCGATGATCGCGGCGGCCTGCTGCCGCTGAAGCATTGCGGAGGCAATCTCCGGCGCGTATGACAGACGGGAGATGCGGACTTCGCGCACTGTGATGCCGGCATCCCCGACCTTCTCCTGCAGTTGCTTTTTCAGAATCTCGGCGACCTCCTGTGTGCTGGCGCGCAGCGTCTTATCATCGTCGTCGCTTGTGTCATACGGATAACATCGTGCGATATGCCTCGTGATGGCGTCGCACTGGATCGAGAGATAGTTCTTGTAATTCTCGACATTGAGGACGGCCTTGGTCGGATTCGTGACCTGCCAGATCACGATCGTGCCGATCTCAATCGGGTTGCCGAGCTGGTCATTGACCTTCTGCTTCTCATTATTCAGCGTCATGATCTTTGTCGAGACCTTCTTGTTGAAGCCGGAGCCGAAAGAAACGGAGACATTTCCGCCTGATGTCACGGCAGTAGAAGCCTTGACAGTCGGGTTGAGCGCCGCACAGAATGGATTCGTCCAGTAGAAGCCCGGCTTCTTCAGCGTGCCGTAATACCGGCCGAAAAGCGCAAGCACGAGCGCCTCATTCGGGTTGATGACGTGCAGGCCGCACAGAGTGAGAATGCCTGCGAGCACGAGCACAACGCCCAGCAGCTCGAAGAAGACGATCGCCGGAACCGGGAATCCGAGTACAGGAGCTGCGATGAATGACGGCAGCGACAGCAGGCACATCAGGAGCCCGAGCAGCAGCATCGGTATGCCGGATTGCACGGTGATTTCTTTTTCTTCTGTGATAAAGCTCTTTTCGTTCATAATTTCCCCTCCTGGATAAAATGATATTAAAATGATATCAAAATTATATCCGCAAACATGTGGGATGTCAATAATAAATTCAAATGAAAAACGGAATGGGCTGCAGGGTTGGAGCTTGACTGACAGATGGCTTTATGGTAAAGTTTATTATATTTCGTGGGTCGATCCACGGAGAATTGAAACGCTCAGAGATGCTCTGGCAGTCTGATTGCCGGGATATGCTGGCAGGAGGACCGCCGGGTGGCTGAAGCAGGGAGGGCCAGACAGCTTGCGTGAACTTGAATTGTACCTTCATATCCCGTTTTGTGTCAGGAAATGCGCCTACTGTGATTTCCTGTCGGCTCCGGCCGGACGTGACGTGCAGCAGACGTATGTCGGGGCGCTGCAGCGGGAGATACGCGCGTTTGCCGGGAGGGCGGCGCAGGAATATTTCGTCACGACCGTCTTTTTCGGCGGCGGCACGCCGTCGGTTCTTCTGGCGTCAGAGATTGCCGCACTTATGGATGTGATGCGGGAAGGGTTTGTGTTTGCATCGGACGCGGAGGTCACGATTGAGTGCAATCCAGGCACGGCGGATCGGGAGAAGCTGCGGGTTTACCGTGACGCCGGGATCAACCGCCTGAGCCTCGGCCTGCAGTCCGCGGACGACAAGGAGCTCGCGATGCTTGGGCGCATCCACACATGGGCGGATTTCCTGAGGACGTATGAGGACGCGCGTGCGGCAGGGTTCGATAACATCAATGTGGATCTGATGTCTGCGCTTCCGGGGCAGACGGTTTCATCGTGGGAGCGCACGCTGCGAAAAGTGCTTGCGCTCTCGCCGGAGCATATTTCCGCGTATAGTCTGATCATTGAGGAGGGTACGCCGTTCTACGAAAGATATCATGAGGATGATGAGATCCGCAGGGATGGCGGCGTACCACACTTCCTGCCGTCGGAGGATGCGGAGCGCAGGATGTACGAGATGACGGAGGAGCTGCTCGGTGAGGCCGGGCTGTGCCGTTATGAGATCTCGAATTACGCGCGTCAGGATCGCGAATGCCGCCACAATATCGGATACTGGCGTGGGACCGAGTATATGGGATTTGGGCTTGGCGCGTCGTCGCTGGTAGACTGCAGTTCCGGGTATGCGCGTTTTCGCAACCCGGATGACCTGACGGCATATTTGCGCGGTGATTTTTCAGGGCGGGAAATGCAGATGCTCACTGTGCAGGACCGCATGGAGGAATTCATGTTCCTCGGCCTGCGGCTGACGGACGGGATATCCGAGGCGGAATTTGCGCGCCGCTTTGGCTGCCCGATTGATAAAATATATGGGAAGGTATTGGAGGAGCAGCAGGGGCTTGGACTTCTCGCACGCCATGGGGGACGCGTCTTTCTGACGCCGCGCGGCATTGATCTGAGCAATCTGGTTATGGCGGAGTTTCTGTAATGGCGCAATCGGATAGGGGAGATTTATCGACCCTATCCGCCGCGCCAGGGCGGCAGCGGCTTTGCCGCTGAAATTTCCTTGCCGACCTGTGTGCATAAAAAACAGCCCGGAGTCTGGAAACTGACCGGCTCCGGGTCGATTTTGCGTTTAGAGCAGAAAGTGTATGGATCCGTTTATAATGCCGCATTTCTGAAGAGGGACCCGCGGTACCGCTCCAGGGCGAACAGGAGGATCATTCCCATGACTCCGCAGGAGAGGACCTCTCCGATGCCGACTGTCAGCATCATAAAAGGAATGGGGAGCGGGACACCGTAGCCGTAGTGCAGGACAAATGGCACAATCAGCGCATTTGCCACAATCGGCGGAACCGGGGCGAGAAAACGGCGCTTCCTCAGCAGATAAGTGCCTGTCGCGGCAATCAGGGTGGCGAGGCTGCCGAAAATAATGTCAAGCGGAATCGAACCGCCGAGCATATTGCCGATCAGACACCCGATAAAAAGACCTGGGATCGCTGCCGGTGTGAAATAGGGCAGGACCGTGAGTGCTTCTGAGACACGCAGCTGTACCTCGCCGAACCCGAAGGGGGCAAATGCGACGGTCAGCACGACGTAGATGGCAGCGATAGCTGCACCCTGGACAAGGAACGTTACTCTTTCATTTCTCATATTCTGTTTTCTCCTTTAGTTTTGTTTTACGTGTGGAAGGTCTCGAACACACGCGCCTAAGCGGACATAAAAAGCTTCCAGTGGATGCTCTTATGTCATCCCGTAACGCCGGGAAACGGCTGCAAGCCCTGTCAGACCTTATTTTTGGGGGCTTGCAACGTGGATTAGTGTAGCATGAACCAGGTGGCAGGTCAAGAAAAAATCGGATCAAAATCGCTTCGCGATAGCTGCTCACACACTCTCTTCTTCCCTCGATTCGATCTGGCGTGCCGCGAAATTGTAGATCTTCTGATAATCCTCCGCCGAATAGTGGACGCCGTCAATCGGCATGACCTGATCGATCATCAGGAGCGTGAAGCTGTCGATGTATGCGTCCGGGAAGGATTCCTTCAGGTGACTGTTAAAGTCAGCAATCTGTTCGTTGGAAATGTTGGAGCAGAGTGTCGGCTCGATCGGGTTCACGGACAGGAAATAGAAATGTGTGTCCGGGTAAGCCGCGAGAAGCTCCGTGTACAGCGCCAGATAATTTGCAAGATTGTCGTAGTCATTGACCCCGAAGTTCAGCACGACCGGCGCGTCAGGCTGTGCCGCAATCGCGTCCGCAGTCAGTGCAAGCCCCTCATCCAGGAACCAGTTGTAGCCCTCGCCATCCTTGCCGATGTAAGTGTCAGTGGTATCAAGCGCACGCTCCATGCCGAGTGTCCTCGAATCGCCGACCCAGATGATCGGGAATGATACATCATATACCTCGAGCGGAACGAACTCTGTCTGTGCCTCTGTGCCGGACGTCTCAGGCTCTGCCTGAGGCGCATCCCCCTTCGCGTCAACATCCTTGCCTGTATCCGAAGCTCCGCTCCTGTCTGCGCCGGTGCCCCTGCCTGCTGCCGGAGTATCAGTCCCGTTCCTGTCAGTTTCCTCGTCCGTAGCCTGCGTTTCTGCCTCATCGCCTGTCTTCGGCCCGGATTCCGTGTCTGCCTGATACAATGCCCGGATAGCTGCGTCCGCCGCAATGGCCGCCTGCGTGTCGTCGTCGGAAAACGCGTCGTTATGGAACTGCCACGCGAGAAAAACTGCAAGCGCTGCCAGCAGGATAAGTGCAATGACAGAGCATACGATGCCAAGTATAGTCCCTTTTTTCATACAGATCTCTCCAAATCCCTGCCCCCATATCCGTCGGGAAAGCAGATTTGCACTTATCGTATAACAGACCGGGCAAAAAGTCAATCAAAGCGGACGAAAATTGCCCGCCTGAACTTTAACTATAGTAAACGACACAAATAATGTCGTTTCCTATAACTGTATGTGCTTGTGTCACAGACGTAAAAACAAATGTCCGCTTCGGACGGGAAATTGTATTTTTTTTGTACAGCGAACAAAAGTCCTTGCAATACGGACAAAAGAGGTCTAAAATAGCCTTATGCGTTTAGTACTTTATCATGATGAAGTATTCAAACAGTAAAAAATATGAGACAGGAGGAAATGTTATGAAAAAATTAGCAGCACTTGCAGTATGCACGGCGATGTGCCTGGCCAGCGTGATGAGCGTATCGGCGGCAGACACGGTAAAGATCGGCGTATTTGAGCCGGCATCAGGTGATAACGGCGCGGGCGGCAAGCAGGAAACGCTTGGTATCCAGTACGCGAACAGTGTAGCCCCGACCGTGGAGATCGGCGGCACAGAGTACAATGTTGAGCTTGTGGTGGTGGACAATGAGTCCTCCGCAGAGAAAGCTCCGACGGCTGCGTCCCAGCTTGTCAGCGAGGGCGTTTCTGTAGTGCTTGGTACATACGGCTCCGGCGCGGCGATCGCGGCAGCTCCGACCTTTGAGCAGGCGGGCGTCCCGGCGATCGGCGTGACATGCACGAACCCGCAGGTGACAGAGGGCAATCCGCATTACTTCCGTATCTGTTTCCTCGACCCGTTCCAGGGCACGGTCCTTGCGAACTTCGCGACAGAGAATTTCGAGGCGAAGAAAGCTTACGTGCTGACGAAGCTCGGCGACGACTATTCGGCTGGCCTTGGCTTCTACTTCTCAGAGGCGTTCAAGGAGCTGGGCGGTGAAGTGATCGAGGATACGTTCCCGGAGGGCAACGCAGACTTTACTTCCTATATTACTACGGCGATCAATGAGGGCGTTGACGTTATCTTCGCACCGACGTCGACAGAGGCGGCTCAGCTCATCATTGATACGGCAGCTTCGCAGGGTGCACAGATGCCTCTTCTGGCCGGCGATACATGGGATTCCAACGTGATCCTGAGCGCTGCGGAGGGCAAGGATGTCCAGATTTATGTTACGACCTTCTATCAGGAGGGCGGCAACGAGGAATTTGATAATGGCATCAAGGAATGGATCAATGGCGACAGCACGAACCTGGCAAACAACGGCGGCAACGATACGATCGCGGCAGTGACGGCGATGGGATATGACGCATACTTTACAGCGCTTGAGGCTCTGAAGAATGCAGGCTCGACCGATCCGGCCGCAGTGACAGAGGCGCTTCCGGCCACTACTTACACAGGCGTTACAGGTGCGATCGCATTCGATGATGTGAACGGCGACGCCGTCCGTGATACCGCGTATGTGAAAGTGGCAAATACCGAGACCGCTGCGTGGGATTTCGTGGCGGAGCAGGGTGTCAACTGATAGGGAAAGAGTGGCGTTGCTGCCGCGCAGCCGTTATCAATTAAGAAGCGTGCCGCTGTGAACGGCAGCAAGCGTAGTCAGAGGTTGCCGCAGGGAGGAATGCCCTGCGGCAACCTTTTATGCGCAGGCTCACAAGAGGTATTTTGCTGCTTACGCAGTATGCGAGCCGCGCGGGCGGATAGGGTCGGTAAACTCCCCTATCCGATCGCAGGCCGGGCTGCGTTTTCCCTGCCCACTCGTTAACGAAGGGAGTTCAATATGGATTTTATCAACAAAAATCTGCCATATCTCCTCGCCGGGATCTCTGTCGGCGGACAGTATGCGCTGATTGCGATCGGGTACACGATGGTGTATGGCATCCTGCGCCTGATTAACTTCGCGCACGGCGATATTTTTACGGTAGCTGCCCTGGTGCTTGTGTATTCGTCCACGGTGCTGCCGCTGTATCTTTCGATCCCGCTAACGCTCGTCGCGACAGTGGCGCTTGGCCTTGTGGTGGAGCGGGTCGCCTACAAGCCGCTGCGCAATGCGCCGCGTATGTCCGTCATGATTTCGGCCATCGGCGTGTCCTATCTGCTGCAGAACCTGGCTCTCTACATAACCGGCGGTCTCGCGCAGACGTATCCGGCGATTCCGTTTATTTCTGATACGGTCAGGATCGGCCCGGCGACGACGAAGGTCGTCACGGTCGTGACCCCGGTGCTGACGATCGTGCTGGTCATTGCGCTGATGCAGCTCATCAACCACACAAAGATCGGTATGGCGATGCGGTCTGTCGCGAATGATTTCGAGACAAGCCGCCTCATGGGGATCAAGGTCGACAATGTCATCAGCATGACGTTTGTGATCGGCTCTTTCCTCGCCGCAGTCGGCTCGCTCCTGTACTTTACGAATTATGCGTCCGTTGTTCCGACATCCGGCGCGATGCCGGGGCTTAAGGCGTTTGTTGCGGCGGTATTCGGAGGGATCGGCTCGATTCCGGGAGCCGTGATCGGCGCGTTTATCATCGGTATCTGTGAAAATATCATCAAGGGTCTCGGCTGGACGACGTTCTCCGACGCGTTTACCTTCGCGCTGCTGATCGTGATCCTGATTGTCAAGCCGACCGGCCTGTTCGGTGAGAAAGCGACAGACAAGGTCTGAGGAGGGGTGGCTGCGTTATGGGCAAAAAGAAAAATATGATCATTTCAGCGCTTCTCTTTCTGGCGCTGCTCGCTGTAATTATGGTTCTGGAGCGGATCCTCCCGCCGACGCACATTGCGCTGACGGTGCTGAAAAAAGGCTGCATTTATTCCCTGGTCGCCGTTTCCATGAATCTGCTGAACGGTTTTACGGGCCTGTTCTCCCTGGGTCAGGCGGGCTTCATGCTGATTGGGGCGTATACCTACGCTGTCCTGACGATCCCGGTAGCCGACAGGGCATCGGTGTACCAGTATTTCCATGGCGGCATTATCCAGTTCTCGGCGCCGGTATTCGTCGGCCTGCTCGCCGCAGGTGTCCTCGCTGCGGTTTTCGCGTGGCTGATCGGCCTGCCGGTGCTCCGCCTGAAAAGTGATTACCTCGCGATCGCGACACTCGGCTTTGCCGAGATCATCCGCGCCTTTTTCCAGTGGGATGTGCTCGGGCCGGTGACGAACGGCTCGAATATGCTGCGCAAATATCCGAGCTTTACCTCGGTGACGTTCCCGTTCCTCGTGTGTGCGGCCTGTATTGCGGTCATGGTGCTCGTGATCAATTCCTCCTACGGCAGGGCGTTCAAGGCCATCCGCGACGACGAGGTCGCGGCTGAAGCGATGGGGATCAACCTCGCGAAGCACAAGAGGATGGCGTTCTGCATCTCGTCGTTTTTCGCTGGAGTGGGCGGAGGCCTGCTCGCGATGTACCAGTCGTCAATCCAGTCGCAGACGTTCAAGTCCGCGATGACGTATGAGATCCTGCTGATCGTCGTGATCGGCGGCCTCGGCAGCGTGACGGGAAGCTGCATCGCGTCGTTCCTGTTTATCGCGTGCTCGGAGTGGTGGCTCCGTTTCCTCGATGTCGAGACGTATATCGGCGATTTCAAGGTGCCGTTCCTGCGCGCTGGTTTCCGCAAGGTCGTTTTCTCCATCATTATCATGGCGATCGTGCTGTTCGCGCGGCAGGGTCTGATGGGCAGCCGGGAATTTTCGATCGACGGCATCTGTAAATTTTTCAAAAAACGGTTCGGGAAAAAGAAGGAGGTGCGCTCATGAGTGAGAATGTCCTCCGCGTAAGCGACATTACGATGCAGTTCGGCGGCGTCGTTGCCGTCGACAACCTTTCCCTTGAGGTGAACAAGGGCGAGATCGTCGCGCTGATCGGCCCGAACGGCGCCGGGAAGACGACGGCGTTCAACTGCATCACGGGCGTCTATGAACCGACCAACGGTTCCGTATCCTTTTATGGGAAAGAGCTCCTGGAGAGCTATCCGCGCGGCAAAATGAAAAAACTCTATAAGGGGGAGAATGCCGGCAAATACACGAAGCGTATCGTGCCGACTCCCGATAAGATCACCAAAGAGGGGATTGCGCGTACCTTCCAGAATATCCGCCTGTTTTCCTCAATGACGGTTTTTGACAATGTGCTGATCGCAAAGCATATGCGCGCGAAGCAGAACCTGTTCACTGCGACCTTCCGCCTGAACCACGCGGAGGAGGAGCGGATGCGCCGCGAGACGATGGAGCTGCTTCAGATGCAGAACCTCGCGCATCTGAAGGATGAGATCGCAGGCTCGCTGCCGTACGGCATCCAGAGACGCCTTGAGATCGCGCGCGCCCTGGCGACGGGTCCGAAGCTTTTGCTGCTCGATGAGCCGGCTGCCGGCATGAATCCGCAGGAGACGCAGGAGCTGGCAAACTTCATCCGCCAGATCCGGGACGAATATAAGCTGACCATTTTTATCATTGAGCACCATATGGATCTGGTGATGCAGATCTCAGACCGGGTGTACGTGCTGGACTTTGGCAGACTGCTTGCTTCCGGCACGCCGGAGGAGGTGCAGAACAATCCGCGCGTCGTGGAAGCATATCTGGGGGTGAGTGAAGAAGATGCTTAAGGTAAATGATCTGAAGGTAAATTACGGAGGCATTGAGGCCGTCAAGGGAATCAGCTTCGAGGTGCCCGAGAAGAGCATCGTCACCCTGATCGGCGCAAACGGCGCCGGGAAATCAACGACGCTGCGCTCAATCGTCTCCCTCGTAAAGCCTGCTTCGGGGACGATCGAGTTCCTGAATGAGAACATTACAGGCAAGGACACGAATGATATCGTTGCGCGCGGCATCACGCTGGTGCCGGAGGGCAGGAAGATCTTCCCGGATCTTACCGTGCTCGAGAATCTCAAGGTTGGTGCATATATGCGCAAGGACAACCTGACCGATGACCTGAACTGGGTATTCGACCTGTTCCCGCGCCTCAAGGAGCGCCACTGGCAGGCCGGAGGCACGCTCTCAGGCGGCGAGCAGCAGATGCTGGCCGTGGCGCGCGCCCTGATGAGCCGCCCGAAGCTGATCATGATGGACGAACCGTCGCTTGGCCTCGCACCACTGATTGTGAAGGGAATCTTCGATATTATAAAGGAAATCAACCGCCAGGGTGTGACGATCCTGCTGATCGAGCAGAATGCCAACATGGCCCTGCGTACCGCCGACATCGCCTACGTCATGGAGACAGGACGCATCACGATGACAGGGAGCGGCGACGAGCTGCTCGCAAACGAGCAGGTGCGGGCCGCATATCTCGGGAAATGATGATCAGAAAAACTGCGCGATGGCTCTGACGGGCTGCCGCGCAGTCTTTTGTTAACAGAAATTAACAGAATTGATCCAAAATGTCGTGATGCCCCACGTCAATGAGGATAATCATTTTATCACCTTCGTAGTACCAGATAATGCGGACTTCTCGTCCGGGTGCGAGCTGCACAACCATTCCCCCTCCTGAATAATTTTCGAAAAAATAAAAAATGCTATTGACAAACCCAGATGCCGGTATTATATTAACTGCATGAGGTGTTAGCACTCATAACCAGAGAGTGCTAACAACATCAGAAAGGAGGAATTCAGATGCAGCTTGACGACAGGAAATGGACGATTCTCAAAGCGATCATCAAGACTTATCTGGAGACAGGCGAGCCGGTGGGTTCCAGGACGATTTCCAAATATGCTGACCTGAATCTGAGTTCCGCTACCATCCGCAATGAGATGTCTGACCTGGAGGATATGGGGTATATCCTTCAGCCGCACACCTCGGCGGGCCGGATCCCTTCCGACGCGGGTTATCGGTTATACGTCGACCGCATGATGGAGGAGAAGGACCGGGAGGTCACCGAGATGAAGGAGATGGTGCTCCAGCGCCAGGACAAGATGGAGCTGCTGCTCCGCCAGATGGCAAAGCTCCTCGCGACGAATACGAATTACGCGGCGATGATTTCAGGACCGCAGTACCACAGGACGAAGCTCAAATTCATACAGCTTTCGATTGTGGATGAGTCGCAGATCCTCGCTGTGATCGTCACGGAGGGCAATGCCGTGAAGAACAAGATACTTCACATTGAGCATGGCCTCGACCAGAAGACTGTCCTCGAGATGAACATCCTGCTGAACAGTGCCCTGAACGGCCTGACGCTGGAACAGATCAACCTCGGCACGATTGCCAGGCTGAAGGAACAGGCAGGTATCCACAGCGAGGTAGTGAGCCGTGTGCTGGATGCGGTTGCGGAGCTTGTCCAGTCAGAAGACGGAGTCGATATTTACACGAGCGGCGCGACCAACATTTTCAAATATCCTGAGCTGAGCAGCAGCGAGAAGGCGAGCGAGCTGATCAATGCATTCGAGGAGAAGCAGGACCTGGTTGATATGATCCGGACATCCGGGGAGCAGGAGACAGGCATACAGGTATATATCGGCCAGGAGTCTTCGCTGCCGGCGATGCAGGACTGCAGCGTAGTCACTGCCACGTATGAGATCGGCGATGGGATGTACGGCAGGATCGGTGTGATCGGACCGAAGCGTATGGACTATGAAAAGGTCGTCAGCACGATGCGCACATTGATGGCGCAGCTTGACCAGATATTCAAGAAGGATCGGAAATAAGTGAGTAAGCAATAGAAAGGTGGAAAGGCCAGTGGAAGAATTCAGGAACGACGAGGTTCAGGAAGAGAAAGCCCAGGAGGAGCCCACGGAGGAGACGGTTGAGGCTGCGGATACGGCGGATGCATCCGGCGGGGACGCCGGGACGCAGGAGGATGCACCGCAGGAGGATACACAGCAGGGGGATACACCGCAGGAGGATACGGAGGCTGCGCCGGATGAAGAAAGCGACGACTCCGGCGAGTCGAAGCGAAAGGGCTTTTTCGGAAAGAAAAAGAAAGACAAAAAGGATCAGCAGATTGAAGAGCTGACAGACCGCGTACAGCGCCAGATGGCGGAGTTTGACAATTTCCGCAAGCGCTCCGAGAAGGAGAAATCGGCGATGTACGAGATCGGCGCGAAGAGCGTCATAGAGAAGATTTTACCGACGATCGACAATTTCGAGCGAGGCTTCGCGGGGCTTACCGGGGAGCAGAAGGAAGACCCGTTCGTACAGGGGATGGAGAAGGTCTACCGCCAGATGCTGACAATGCTCGAAGGGATCGGCGTGAAGACGATTGAGGCCGTTGGCCAGCCGTTTGACCCGAATTTCCACAACGCAGTGATGCATGTGGACGATGAGGAAGCCGGCGAGAATGTGGTCGTCGAGGAGTTCCAGAAGGGCTACCTGTACCGCGACAGTGTCGTGAGGCACAGCATGGTCAAGGTAGCGAACTAGTTGCTGGCCACGGAGTGGGCAGTGATGCAAACCAATCAATGGAGTTATTCCTTTATTATAGATAAAATGAGATGACAAATTTAAGGAGGTTTCATTATGAGTAAGATCATTGGTATTGACTTAGGTACAACAAATAGCTGTGTAGCTGTTATGGAGGGCGGCAAGCCGGTAGTGATCACGAATACAGAGGGTTCCAGGACGACACCGTCCGTAGTAGCATTCACGAAGACAGGCGAGCGCCTGATCGGCGAGCCGGCAAAGCGCCAGGCAGTCACGAACTCTGACCGCACGATATCTTCGATCAAGAGAAAGATGGGCAGCGATTACAGGGTAGAGATCGATGGCAAGAAGTATTCGCCGCAGGAGATCTCCGCGATGATCCTTCAGAAGCTGAAGGCGGACGCTGAGAACTACCTCGGCGAGAAGGTGACAGAGGCTGTCATCACGGTTCCGGCATATTTCAACGACGCGCAGCGCCAGGCGACAAAGGACGCGGGCAAGATCGCGGGCCTCGATGTGAAGCGTATCATCAACGAGCCGACAGCGGCAGCCCTGGCATACGGCCTTGACAATGAGAAAGAGCAGAAGATCATGGTATATGACCTCGGCGGCGGCACGTTCGATGTATCGATCATTGAGATCGGTGAGGGTGTCATCGAGGTACTTGCGACGAACGGCGACAACCACCTCGGCGGCGATGACTTCGACAAGAAGATTACCGACTATATGATTGCGGACTTCAAGGCAAAGGAGGGCATCGACCTGTCGAACGACAAGATGGCCCTGCAGAGACTGAGGGAGGCCGCTGAGAAGGCAAAGAAGGAGCTTTCCTCCTCGACGACGACTAATATCAACCTCCCGTTCATCACGGCGAATGAGACGGGCCCGAAACACTTTGAGATGGATCTGACGAGGGCGAAGTTTGATGAGCTGACGCATGACTTGGTGGAGAGGACAGTTGTCCCGGTACAGAATGCGCTCAGGGATGCCGGACTGTCGGCAAGCGAGCTGTCGAAGGTCCTGCTGGTAGGCGGTTCCACACGTGTACCGGCTGTACAGGATAAGGTAAAACAGCTCACGAGCCATGAGCCGAATAAGAGCCTGAACCCGGATGAGTGCGTTGCGCTGGGCGCTTCGATCCAGGGCGGCAAGCTCGCGGGCGATGCAGGCGCAGGCGATATCCTGCTGCTGGATGTCACTCCGCTGTCTCTGTCGATTGAGACGCTGGGCGGCGTAGCGACAAAGCTGATCGAGAGGAATACGACGATCCCGACCAAGAAGAGCCAGGTGTTCTCGACGGCTGCGGATAACCAGACAGCCGTAGACATCCATGTAGTACAGGGCGAGCGCCAGTTCGCGAAGGACAACAAGTCCCTCGGCCAGTTCCGCCTGGACGGCATCCCGCCGGCAAGAAGGGGCGTGCCGCAGATCGAGGTTACATTCGATATCGATGCGAAC
>CAYRKA010000002.1:0-3193 GCA_964424785.1 uncultured Lachnospiraceae bacterium
TCCCCGCATATTTGGAATAAATGACTTTATCCCCCTCTTTTACCTGCATGGCAGTGGTTTTGCCGTCTTCCCCCTTCCCAGGTCCGACAGCCACCACGACTGCTTCCTGCGGTTTTTCTTTTGCGCTGTCAGGCAGGATAATGCCGGATTTGGTCTGCTCCTCTGCCTCCTGCTGCTTTAAAACAACTCTGTCCCCTAATGGTTTTAACTTCATATTGTGCCTACCTTTCTGCCCTGTCAGCACTCATTTCTGATGAGTGCTGACATGAGGCTAAAAAAATTTGCTTCTTTAGAAGCACTATTTTTAAACTGTTTAATTTTAAAGCATTATGCTCCATTTCATCTCCTTTGTCAAGAGGGTTTATAATTATTTAATCATTTTATGTTACTATTTATAATCCTCCGTCCGGATCCCGTACTTTTTCAGATCGACCTTCCCGTCCGTTACCGATATGCCATCTGCCTCCAATAAGCCCGCCTGCACCGCAGCCCCACCGAACGCAAACGCCCCGGCAAGCTCCCCTTTCGCATTGACTACGCGGTAACATGGGACCGTATCCGGATTGGGATTCCTGTGCAGCGCATTCCCTACGGCCCTTGCCATTTTCCGGTCCCCGGCAAGCTCCGCGACCTGCCCGTAAGTGGCCACCTTCCCTCTTGGGATTTTCCTGACAGCCTCATAGATCCGCTTTGTCGGGCTGTCTGTGACCAGGTCGTAGCTTTCCGCGATCATGCGCCTGATGTCCGCATCCGGAATGCTTCCGTCGTCCGGGGAGCTGCGCTTAAAACCCGCGCAGCTTATCGTTATCTTCATCACTGGTTTTCTCTATCGCCCGAATCCGGACATAATAGCCAAAGCTATCATTGACCTTGATGTAAACGCGGTCGCCGACCCTGTGGCCGCGGATCGCCTTGCCGAGCGGGGACTCGATACTGATCAGGCCATTGACCGAATTGCCGCGCACCGAAGTCACGAGGCGGTACGTCTCCGTCTCATCGTCATCCTCCATGTAGAGCTCCACTGTATTGTTGATGCCGACCTCATCTTCGCCGGACTCGTCCGAGATGACCTGGGCGGTCCGAAGCATCCGCTCAAGATAATGGATGCGGCTCTCATTTTTATTCTTGTACTGTTTTGCAGCGTGGTACTCGAAATTCTCGCTGAGGTCGCCATGTGCGCGGGCCTCCTTGACGGCCTCTATCGCTTCCTTGCGGATGACAAGCTTGCGGTGCTCGATCTCCTCCTCGATTTTCTTTACATCACCCTGCGTTAATTGCTCACGCATATATATTTCCTTCTTTCTAAGCCGGATAGGGGATTATACCCTTCTCTAAGAGTTTCTGCCATGCCGGACACTACACGCTCTCTATAAACCGTCCAAACGCCTCCATCCCCTCCGGCGTGCGCTTGTATACTCCGGCGTGTTCGAGGACCTTCATGAAGACAAGTCCAACCTCATCCTCAATGACCTTATCAATTGTGTCCGCGCTGAAGCTACCGTATTTCTGCTTCAGTTCGTCCACCCAGTCCGCGTGCTTCGACAGCTCTGCGTCATTCCGGATGTCGCGCCCTGCAACCATCGCCTCTTTCAGATGGCCGAGCTCGTCCTTCAGCCTGGCCGGGAGGACCGCGAGCCCCATGACTTCAATCAGGCCGATGTTCTCTTTTTTGATATGATGCAGCTCCGCATGCGGATGGTAGACGCCGAGCGGATGCTCCTCTGTCGTGATGTTGTTGCGCAGAACGAGATCGAGCTCATAGAGATCTCCGCGTTTGCGGGCGATCGGCGTGATCGTATTGTGCGGCTCGCCGTCTGTCTCGGCAAAAATGAACGCCGCCTCATCGGTGTAGCCGCGCCATGCGCCGAGGATATGGTCCGCGAGGTCAATCAGACGCTCCGTGTCTGTGCTGCTGATGCGGATAACAGACATCGGCCACTTCACAATCCCTGCGCTGACATCCTCGTAACCTTCAAAGGTAACCTCCTTCTCGACCGGGGCTTTCGCCATCGCGAACTCATAGCAGCCGCCCTGGAAATGGTCGTGGCTCAGGATCGAGCCTCCGACGATCGGCAGGTCGGCATTCGACCCGACGAAATAATGCGGGAACTGCCTCACAAAATCGAGCAGCTTCGCGAACGTCGCCCTCTCGATCTTCATCGGCACATGCTTTGAATTGAACACGATGCAGTGCTCATTGTAGTACACGTACGGCGAATACTGGAAAAACCACTGGCTCCCGTTGATCGTCACCGGGATGATGCGGTGGTTGCCGCGGGCCGGATGGTTCAGCCTGCCCGCGTATCCTTCGTTCTCGCGGCAGAGCAGACACTTCGGGTAGGAGGTCTGCTTCGCAAGCTTCGCCGCCGCGATGGCCTTCGGATCCTTCTCCGGCTTGGAGAGGTTGATCGTGATATCCAGGTCGCCGTACTCCGTCGGCGCAATCCACTTGCGATCCTTCGCGATGCGGTAGCGGCGGATGTAGTCTGTGTCCTGGCTGAATTTGTAATAGAAATCAGTCGCTTTCTTCGGATCCTCCCGGTACAGCTCTTCAAATTTGCGAATGATATTGGAAGGACGGTCCGCCAGCAACGCCATCACCTTCGTATCGAACAGATCGCGATAGCCCACTGTATTCTCCTCCATGAACCCCGCCTCATACGCATAGTCGCAGATCGAACCCAGTACCGTCTCGAGCTCCCCGACAATCGCGCTGTCCGGCTCATAATCACAGATGGCTGCCTCTGCAGCTTCATCCAGCGCATCTATTTTCAACAGTTCAAGCACACGGTTCGCCGTGTACACTGCATCCGTGCGTTCAATCAGCCCGGCTGCAAGGCCGTACTGCACAAGCTTTACAATGTTATCCTGAATCATGTTACTCCTCCTGTTTTTTTCTGTAAACTGCCGTCCCGTATTTTTTCAAAACGCTGTCCCCGTAAATTTGCTGATAATCTTCGTCTGTCAGCAAAATGTCGGCATCATCATCGCCAAAATTCTGTATGATCAGATACGACGCGCCGCTGCCCGCCCGCTGCGTCACCTCGACGCCGTGCGGGATCTGCGCGACCGGCGGCAAGGTAAGACCGGCTTCGCGCACGAGCGCGCCGTAAAGCTCGTCATAAAACGCCTGCTCAAAATCAGCGCAGATATAGAATATCTGTCCGTCGCCGTAAGGATTGCGCGTCAGGGC
>CAYRKA010000002.1:3293-55965 GCA_964424785.1 uncultured Lachnospiraceae bacterium
AATCAGCGCAGATATAGAATATCTGTCCGTCGCCGTAAGGATTGCGCGTCAGGGCAGGCGTCCCGGCATAGAAGTCGCTGCCATAGACCGCGAGCACCTGTGCGCCCTCCGCGCCGCAAACCCACGCATCCGTGCTGCCGCATGGCGTTTCCACACTGCCACACAAAGCAGCTCCCCGGGCAGCACCTGACACCCTTTCGCGCGATACTTCCTGGCTGCCGCCCGGCGCACTTCCGCACACCCCATCAGAGCCGTCATCTACGCACGTCTGCCGTAGATCCTCACTAAGCGCCGCATCCCCGAGCCGCACCGACGACTTCGCGCCCGGCACCTCCACAAGCTCGCACAGATTCCTGCACTCATAGGTATGCGTCAGATAGGTCTGGAACGGCAGCGGTACCGCCGTGTTCGTCTCACCGTCGTACAGCCCGTCGATCTCCTCCCGGCGCAGCCCGAGCACATCGGTCAGGCCATGCGGGGCTGCCCCGAGGAAGCACAGGTCGTTCTCATCGACAACACCCGACCAGTACGTCATGACTGCAGTCCCGCCCTGGGCCACGAACCGGCGCAGCTTCTCCTCAAAGCCCGCGCGGAACAGGTACAGCATCGGCACTGCGACGAAGCGGTAGCCGTCCAGCTCCTGCTCCATATCGATCACATCCACGTCAAGCCCCAATGCGCGCAGCGTCTTGTAGGATTTTTCGACCGTTTCCTTATAAAAGAGCCCGCTGTTGCGCGGCCCTTGCGCGTCCTCCATCGCCCAGCGGTTCTCCCAGTCATAGATCACTGCCGCCTGCGCCGTCACCTGCGTGCCGACAAGCTCCTGCAGCCGGTCAAGCGCCATGCCGGTCGCCGCCGTCTCGCGGAACACGCGCGTATCGCTGCCGCCGTACTGGTCGACCACCGCACCATGAAACTTCTCCGACGAGCCGCGGCTCGCGCGGAACTGGAAATACAGCACACTGTCGCTGCCGTGTGCAACCGCCTCCAGCGAGGCCGCGCGCAGCATCCCGGGCTTTTTCAGCTTGCTCACCGGCTGCCAGTTCGTCGAGGACGGGCAGGACTCCATCAGGATAAACGGCTGCTTCTTCAGGCTGCGCATGATATCGTGCTGCATCGCGCAGTCGAGCGCCGTGTCGGCCTCCGGCCCCTTATGCCATGTCGGATAGGTGTCCCATGAGATCACATCGAGATACGGGGCCAGTTTGTGATAATTGAGGCCGCCATAATTGTACATCATATTCGTCGTGACCGGCCTGTCCGAGCCTGCCTCGCGCAGGCAGGCAATCTCGAACCGCATGAAATCAGCCGTCCGGTCCGTCACAAAACGCTTCCAGTCAAGCGTCAGCCCATGTACCGACATCTCCCCGCAGACGGAAGGCGCCTCGATCTGATCAAAGCTCTGGTACTGGTGGCTCCAGAATGCAGTATTCCAGCGGCGGTTCACCTCGTCAATCGTCCCGTAACGTTCCTTCAGCCAGGCGCGGAATTCCTGCTGGCACAGCGGGCAATAGCAGGCTCCCCCATACTCGTTGGAGATGTGCCACATCCGCACGCCAGGATGCTTCCCGAGACGGCATGCCAGCTCCTGGTTGATGATCTTCACCTTCCTGCGGTAAACCGGCGACGTATAACAATGGTTATGCCGTCCCCCGAAAAACGCCCTGTGCCCCGTCTCGTCGACGCGCAGCACCTCCGGATATTTGTCCGCAAGCCATTTCGGCCGTGCGCCGGACGGCGTCGCGAGAATCACGGACACCCCGTTTTGATACAGCTTATCTACAATATTTTCCATCCATTCAAACCGGAAGACTCCTTCCTCCGGCTCGAGCGCAGCCCACGCAAAGATCCCCATCGATACCGTATTGATATGCGCTGCACGCATCAGCTCGATATCCTTCTCCAGAATCTCCGGATGCTCCAGCCATTGGTCCGGATTGTAATCGCCGCCATAGAGCAGACGGTCAAATTGTACCATAACCTACCTCCTCGTCAGATCCCGCGGAAGCAGAACGTAAATTCCATCCTGCCCTCTGCCTTCAGCAGATATTCGTCATGCGTCCTCGCGCCCCAGGAATTGTCTCCGCCTACGCCCATCTGTCCAAGCGAAGCACGGATCACGGTGTAGTGCACCTGGGGCAGCTCATACACGTGCGCCGCGTTCTCCAGCTCATGCGCCGTGTACGGGAGCGCACTGAATTCCATCCGGTCTCCTGCGAACACCAGCCCTCTGCCGCGCCTGTCCGTCACCTTCGCCCAGCGCACGCCCGTGTGGTTGCCGCACTCCTGAGGCACGAGATAGCGGGCAAGGTTCGCGGTCACCTCATTGCGGTAGATGCCAAGCTTCGCTCCTGTCTCACGGTCGTTGTACGTCTCCTGCGGCCCCATGCCATACCACTCGAGCCGGTCATAATCCGCTTCGACCTTCATCGAAACGCCGAACACCGGCATATCGCCGAGCTCCTTCACAGCATCATAAATCAGCTTCGTCTGAACCGTCCCGTCACCGTAAACAGTATACTCCATCTGGCAGTAAGCCGCCGGCACCGTTGCCAGGCGGTATGTGTACGTCACAGCCGCGCAGCCATCGCGGACCTCAACTGACGGCCTGCCCTCCGGCACCGGATACAGCGAAGCGGCCTTCCACTGGGCATACCGGCTCATCATCCCATTTCCGGCATCATTGTCAATCGGCGCACGCCAGAATTCCGGCATCGGAATATTTTTCAGCATCTCCTTCCCGCCATAACGGTATGACACAAGGCCGGACTTCAGATACGAAAACAATACTTCAAAATTTTCACCGCGCACGCCGAAATTGCACTTGCCGCGGCTCACCACAAATACACCCGGCGCAGCCGCCGCACGGATCGGGCGGATATACGGCTTCGCCGTGCACATATCAGCCACCCCGGCATGAGCGCCGCCCATATATGCGTCACCAGGGCGGATATACGGAGCCGCCACATACGCATCCGCAAGCGCCAGATTGTGCGCCAGTACCGCGCAGGGCTCCTCCGACGGGCTGCCGCATCCGCTGCCCTCCGCCTGCTCCACCTCATAAACATACTGGCCGAACGCGATCTCATATCCGCGCTGTGCCCACAGTGTGTCCTTCTTCAGACGGAACGAAACGGTCACCGTATATTCACCCGGCTCCTGCGCTTTCCCAAACGGCAGCGCAAATGTCCCTTCCGAGAGCGGCGCCACCCCGGCCTCCATCACATGGCATTCCATCTCCCTGCCGTCCCGGGCAAGCGACGCGGCACACTCATATTCTGAGGAATCCAGGAACAGATTTTTATTTTTTATCAGCACCTCTGTCTCCGACGGGAAAACCCGGAGACCCTGGTAATTATATTTGACGGTCTGCATCTTCGGCGATCCCTCGCGGTCAGGCCCGCCATAGGCGATGCCGTTCCCGCTGAAATTGTAATCGCACGGGCGCTCTCCAAAATCACCGCCATACGCCTCGAACTCATGCCCGTACCGGTCCTTCCTCGTGATGGACTGGTCGATATAGTCCCAGATGAACCCGCCCTGGTACAGCGGCTCTTCATCGGCCAGATCAGTATACTTGTACATCGTTCCGCACGAATTCCCCATCGCGTGCAGGTATTCGCAGCAGATGAAGGGCTTGCTCCTGTCATTTTTCAGGAACTCACGGATCTTCTCAGTCGGCGTATACATCTGGCTCTCTATGTCGCTTGTGCCATTATATCGCCTGTCATTATAAATTCCTTCATAATGGACGAGACGCGTCGGATCCTGGCGGCGGAACTGCTGCGACATCTCATAAATGACGCTGCCTCCGAACGATTCGTTGCCGCACGACCAGATCACAATCGCCGGATGGTTCTTGTCGCGCTGGTACATGGAGTTCGCGCGGTCAAGCATCATCGCCTTCCACTCCCCGTGGTCGTTCGGGACGATGAAATCCCAGTCCTTTTTCTCCCGTGCATACGGATCCCATGACCCGTGCGACTCCATATTCGTCTCATCAATCATGTACAGGCCATACCTGTCGCACAGGTCATACAGGAACGAATGGTTCGGATAATGGCATGTGCGGATCGCGTTGATATTGTTGCGCTTCATCGTGATGATGTCGCGCTCCGTCTCCTCATACGTCACGGCGCGCCCATACAGGGAGCTGAAATCGTGGCGGTTCACGCCCCGGAATACGATGCGCTTCCCATTGATCAGCATCAGCGTATCCTTCCTCTCAAATCTGCGGAAACCGACATTCTGACGGACCACTTCTACAGTCTCCCCCTGTGCATCCTCAACCGTGATCCACAGCTCGTAAAGTTTCGGATCCTCCGCGCTCCAGAGCTCGGGATGCTCGATATGCACGCTGCCCGCCACGCGGCACATCTCCTGCGGGCAGCCTGTACCGCAGCCGCTGTCCCCGCCGCCCGCACTATTGCCGGCATCCCCGGCAGGCAACGCACATCTATCCTCCCCGGCAGACGCCTCACAGCTCCCGGCAAGCTCCTCCTCCCAGGCGCATACCTCCTGTGCGCCATCCATCAGGCGCAGCCTCGCCCTGCCGGCGCCCGACGCCCGGATGCTGACCGACAGCTCCGCATTCTCGTACGCATCGTCAACCAGTGTCCGCACACAGAGATCCTCAATATGCACCTCCGGCACAGCGTAGAGCAGGACGCTGCGGTACAGCCCCGAGAACCGAAAGAAGTCCTGATCCTCACACCAGCTCGACGCGGTCCACTTGAAGACCTGCGCCGCCAGCTTGTTCTCGCCCGGCACGAGGTACTGCGTCAGTTCAAATGTAGACGGGGTGAAGCTGTCCTCACTGTAGCCGACATACTGCCCGTTCAGCCAGACTGCAAGTCCGCTCTCCGCCCCCTCGAAGCAGACAAAGACACGCTTCCCCTCCATCGGGGCCGGGAGCGTAAAATATTTTACATAGCTCGCTGTCGGATTAAACACAGACGGGATCTCCCCCGGCGCCAGCTCCTCGCGCCCGTCCCAGGGATACTGCACATTCGCATACTGCGGCACATCATAGCCCTCCATCTGGATATGCGCCGGCACGCGGATGTCATCCCAGGACCTGCAGCAATAATCCATCCGCTCAAAGCCTTTCACCGCGCTGTTGTAATTCTTCGCATAGGAAAACTTCCAGAGCCCATCAAGAGAATACACGAAGCTGCTTTCCCCACGCGCTGCCTCCTCCTCTGAGGCAAAGAATCTATGGTCTGAATGGGCAGGGACACGGTTCTCCGCAAAGAATTCCGGATCCTTTACCCTTCCATAATCAAAAAAGCCCATATCATAATCCTCCTTCCATCTACTTAGGTGTTCACATGATACCACAAACCAGACCCGTTTGCGCTCTTTTTTTTCTTAAGATAATACGATTGTGGGAGCGCGAAGCGCGGAACAATCCGCGAATCCGCTTTTGACAGTTAAATCAATCGGATAGGGGAGAGCTATCGACCCTATCCGCCCGCGCAGCCCGCGTGCTGCGTCAGCAGCAATATACCTCTCGCGGGCGTGCGCATAATAATTGTGCCATAGAAAACGCAGTTTCCTATGACACAACTCGTAAAACATCTGTATAATGTGGAGTCAAACTCTTTACTTGACAGCGCCCGTGATCCCCTCTGCAAAGCTCTTCTGCAGGATGAAGAAGATGATAACGGTAGGCAGCGTGCAGATCAGTACGCCGAGCATCAGCATACCGTAGTCGGTCACGTAGCCCTCGATCATATTCGCGACGAGCATCGGCATTGTGATCGAAGACGCATCCGTCATAATGACCTTCGGCCACAGGTAATTGTTCCAGGCGTTCATGAACGTGATCGTCATCGCTGCCGCGTATGTCGAGCGCATCGTCGGGAAGAACATCCGGCAGAAAATGCCGAACTCGCTGAGACCATCCAGGCGCGCCGCCTCGATGATCTCATGCGGGAATGACCGCGCGCTCTGGCGGAACATCATGATCAGGAACGGAGTCGAGATCGTCGGCAGGATGAAGCCGAGCGTCGTATTCAGCAGCTTCGCAGACGAGAACATCTGGAACAGCGGGATCATCGTCGCCGCGAACGGCACCATCATCGCCAGCAGGATCACGTTCATCACGAAATCCTTGCCCTTGTCGTGGTAAATCTCGAACCCGTAACCCGCGAGCGAACATACAAACAGGGAGAGCAGCGTCAGGATCAAAGAGTACTTGAACGAATTGACCAGTGCCCCGCCAAGGTTCTGGCTCGCGATCAGGTTCTTAAAATTTTCAATCAGGTATGTACCCGGAATCAGCTTGCCGCGGATGACATCCACACTGGCGTTTGTTGCCGCACACGCCATCCAGTACATCGGAAATACCGAGATCAGCGACACGATCGTCAGAAACACGTATTGAAAAATCTTTTTGCCCTTACTCACGCTTATCACCCACTTTCATCTGCACGAAGGCCAGGATTGCCACCAGAATCAGGATCAGGTATGACATGGCTGCCGCATAGCCGAAATTCGGCGTGTATTTGAACGACATATTGTAGATATAATGCGACATCGTCACAGTCGCGTTCGCCGGGCCGCCGTTCGTCAGGTTCACCGACTCATCGAAGAGCTGCAGCGTGCCGTTCGTGGACATGATCGTCGTCAGCAGGATCGTCGGCTTCAGCAGCGGAACCGTGATCTTCCAGAAGGACTGGAACGGGGACGCGCCGTCGATACGGGCTGCCTCATACACCGAGTAGTCGATATTCTGCAGGCCTGACAGGTAGAACACCATATTGTAGCCGGTCCAGCGCCAGATCAGCGCGATAATGATGACCGCCCGCGCCGTCCCGGCAAACCCCAGCCAGTTGACAGGGGCCGACAGGATGTGGAGCTTCGTCAGCACGGTGTTGACAAAGCCATCCATTGCAAACAGCGTACGGAATACAATCGCGTACGAGACGAGCGAGGTCGCGCACGGCAGGAAAATGCATGTGCGGAACAGGCCCTTGAATTTCAGATCCTTGTTATTCAGCATTGACGCAAGGATAAGAGCTAGTATCAGCATGACCGGCACCTGGATAATCAGATACAGGAAATTATTCTTCAGGGCAGTCATAAAGACCGTATCCTGGAACATCCTCTTGAAATTGTACAGGCCGCACCATTGCATATTCGCGCCGATCCCTGTCTTGAACGACAGGATCAGCGCCTTGACCATCGGCACAAAGCTCATGACCAGGATCAGCAAAGCTGCCGGGGTCAGAAATGCCCACCCGGTCAGATTATGCTTCCTGCTCAGGGACATTTTTCTCTTCTTTGAAGCATTCACACGAATCCCTCCCTATTTCATAAAATGATTTTCCCGTCAAAAGCTGATTCCCGGATTGTTCCGCGCTTCGCGCTCCCACAATCCGCCCGCGCCGAGGGCGTGCTGCCTCCAGGCAGCTATCTTCCTCACGCCCTCGTGTGCATAAAACAAGGGGCGGTCCAGGCCGAACCGTCCCCCATCCAATTCGTTACTGTCTGTCATACCCATTCACGTATTAATTTGCCAACGTGATCGAGGTATATGTCCGCTCATGCCAGGGTATATCGGCATCTTCTTGCGCGAGCGGGTACACCTGGCAATCGTTTCCCCTCAGGAGAGCTTACATACCCATTGCGAAGGACACGGTGCTCTGTGCGTTCTCAAGCTCTGATGCGAGATCAGCGCCTGCTACGACATTCGTGATCGCCACTGCAACGGCATCGCGTGCCTCATAGTAGTAAACGCCTGTGTTGTTGCTCGGAACCTTGCCTGCGAACTCTGTGATCTTTGCATAGATCGCATCCCCGCCGAAGAATTCCTGCGGCTCTGCGTATACATCGCTGTCACCTGCCGGCAGATAGGTTGCCAATGCGCCGGAGCTCGGGAGGATCGTCTCATAGAACTCTACGCTGCCTGCAAATGTGGCTCCCAGGAAGTCTGTCGCCAGCTCTACGTTCTGGCAGTTGGATGTCACCGCCCAGCTCGAACCGCCGTTGTTGGAGTAATTCGTAGCGCCCTCAGACTCTACCAGCTTCGGCATATTCGTGATCGCCCACTTGCCGGACTGGTCTGCCGCGGTCTGGATCGAAGCGAGGATCCAGCAGCCGTTGATCGTGCCAGCCACTGTCTCGTTCGTCATCGTGCCAATATACTCATCCCAGCTGTTCACTTCGATGAGGACACCGGACTTCACGAGCTCAGCATATGTATTCATAACCTCCTCGAGAACCGGGTTGTCTGTCATGGCCGGATTGCCCTCCTCATCAAAGAGGGAAGCGCCTGCGGACTGCAGCATCATCATGATCAGGTCGGACTCGCCTGCCTGCATCGAAAGGAGCGGCTTGCCTGTCTTCTCGAGGACAACTGCGCCCTTCTCCATATAGTCATCCCACGTGATATCCGTGAAATCATCAATCGTATAGCCTGCCTCCTCGAGGATATCCGTCCTGTAGCACGCTACTACCGCACCGTTATCAAACGGAACACCGTAATTCTTGCCATCGATCACGGAATAAGCAACCTTCGCCTCACCAAACTGTGAGAAATCAATGCCGGAATCCGTGATATCCGTAAAAGCATCCGGGAAGCTGATTACGTTCTTCTGGAACGCGTTGTCCTGCATCAGGAAGATATCCGGCAGTGTCGTCAGGTCGCCTGATGTGGCGGCTGTCGTCAGCTTTGTCTGTACATCCTCCCACGGAGTCTCAATCACCTCAAGCTCAAAATCCGGATGGTCTGCCTTGTAAATCTCTCCGGCCTGCTCCATCGCGTAGATATTGAACGCCGGATCCCAGCACCATACAGTCAGCTTATTGCTGCCCTCTTCCGCCTGCGCCGGAACACACGCCAGGCCTGCCACCATCGCCGTAGCCATCGCCACACTGAGCATTTTCTTCAATTTCATAAGCTTTTCCTCCTTAAATTCGACCTTCCCAGGCCATTTCAAAGCAATCCCCTGCGCAGCTGTTTTTTGTGCATAATGCACAGGTTTATCGCCTTGTTTTATTTTTGTTGTTAATATTATACTACGATCTTTTTCTGTGTGTCATCATATTCGATTATATAATGCTCATATTCGATCATTTCCTGTCATTTTTACGTGGATCTGGCTACCAGCCCTCATATACCGTGATCTGCTTTGTTGACAGGCGGCTCTCATACGCCTCGGGGCTCTTTTTCCACTCCTTCGGGGATGCACCCGTGTACTTGCGGAAATTCCGGTTAAATGTCGCAAGGCTGCAAAAGCCGCACCTCTCCGCGATCTCACTGACCGGGATGTTCTCCTTCTTCATATACTCACAGGCCATCCGGACACGTACCTGGTTGATATAATCTACAGGATGCATCCCTGTACATTTCACGAAAAGCCGCCTGAAATGTGTCTCACTCAGATGGCACACGGCAGCCAGGTCACTGATCTTCATCGCTTCATCATAATGATTGCCAACGTACTCGAGGCCCCGGGCGATCTGGAGCTGCTCCGGCTTGTGGTGGCGCACCGGCTGCCTCTCCCCGGGCTGGTCCGCGCACCGCGTGATCTCCACAAACAGTGCGCGCAGCAGCCCATACACCGCCTCTTTATACATATCCTGTCGGTTCTCCATCTCGCGCAGGACCATACGGATCAGGTTCCCCAGCTCCGGCCTGTGTCCCGTGTCCGTGCAGACAGCCCGGCGCCGGATACGGCTCACCATCTCCGCCCGGTAACGCTGGTCATTCGGATACAGGGTTTCCGCTGTCCGATCGAGGTCAATAAAGAGATATTCCCATCTGCTCGGCTCGGAATTATCGCTGTTCGTCGTGTGCGGGTAATTGTTCGGGATCACTGTGACCGTCCCGGCTCCGTAGCGGCACGGCTCATCCTCAAGGACTACTTCTCCCTCTCCGTCATAGCAATAGCCTATCTCGAGCAGGTTATGGAAATGAAGGTCTTTGATTCTCTTGTTTTTCTCATCGTAACCGTACCGGCGCACCCACGGCTCACCGAGCAGGGCCAGCAGCGGCTCGCCGTGCGGCACCTCATAATAGCGGAATTCCAGCTTTCCCTTTTTTCGCGGCATATATTTTCCCCCTCAAACAGCAAATGCGCTGCCGCTCTGCGACCGCGCACCCGCATCATAAGCTTATTAAGTATTATTTCTTGTACATCGGGCCGTAATTCATGCATGCCCTGTAGTCCGCGCCCTCTTTATCCATACCGAATGCGTTCCATGCCGCCGGGCGGAAAATCTTTTCAGCCGGTACGTTGTGCATGCATACCGGGATGCGCAGCATCGAGCACATCGTGATCAGATCCGCACCGATGTGGCCATAGCTGATCGCGCCGTGGTTCGCGCCCCAGTTGTTCATGACATCATAGGCTGTCTTGAAGGGAGAACCCTCCTTGCCGTCGCAGCGCGGTGCAAACCATGTGCAGGGCCATGTATAATCGGTACGCTTCCAGAGAATATCATTGACCTCCTCAGGCAGCTTCACGGTCCAGCCCTCTGCGATCTGCAGCACCGGGCCGAGACCCTTCACGAGATTCAGGCGGATCATCGTGGCAGGCATCTCTGCATCCGTCACGAACCTGGATGAGAATCCGCCGCCGCGGAAGTAGCCGTTGTCAGCCGGATTCCACGTCGTAGCGGCAAGGATCGCCTTCTGGTCCTCCTCCGTCACATCCCACCATTCCTTCATGACCGGATTGCCGTCGGCATCCTTCGCCTGGCCGCTCGCGTCGAGGCAGGCCGCCCCGGAATTGATCAGGTGGATGAAGCCGCCTGCTTCCTTCGCAACACCCTCGATGTCATAGCCGGTCACGCGCTTCACAGACTCCGGGCTCCAGTAGGTACGCACATCGGCAAAGATCTGCGCACGGTTCGTCAGGAGCTTCATGAACAGCATACCAAGGCCGTTCAGCACATCGTTCTCCGTAGCGAGGATGTACGGCTCTCTCTTGCCGTCCCAGTCAAACGTCGTATTCAGCATGGCCTCCGCAAAGTCCGCGTTCGGATAGAAGTCCGTCCACTGCCTCTGGCCCTGGAAGCCTGCAGCGATCGCATTGTGGCCGATCGCCTCCTCCGAGAACTTCCCGTCAAGCGTATCGCAGCCGGTCATCAGCTCTTTGATGATGACCATCATCTTCACAACGAACTCCCAGTCCGCATCCTTCTGCTCGCGGGACTTCTGGATGAACTCCGGATTCTTGTCGAAGCCCTCCTTGCAGTTCTCCTTCGTCCACTTCAGCGCGCGCTCATACTCAGCATGGTCATAAATACCCTCCGTCATACGGCGGATGATCTCGACCTCATCGACGGACTCCACACGCATACCAAGATAGGACTCGATAAACTCCGGGTCGATGATCGAGCCGCCGATCCCCATCGTGACGGAACCGATCTGCAGCCAGGATTTGCCCCTCATCTGCGCTACCGCGACCGCCGCGCGGCCGAAGCGGAGCAGCTTCTCCACGACATCGTCCGGCACAGCCGTGTCGTCCGCGTCCTGGACGTCATGCCCGTAGATGCCGAATGCCGGTAGACCCTTCTGTGCGTGCGTGGCAAGCACAGATGCCAGGTAAACGGCGCCCGGGCGCTCCGTAGCATTGAAGCCCCATACGCCCTTGATCGTATTGCGGTCCATATCCATCGTCTCAGCGCCGTAACACCAGCACGGCGTAACGGTCAGCGTGATCGCAACGCCCTCGCGCTCGAACTGCGCCTGGCATTTCGCGGACTCGCCGACACGCCCGATCGTCGTGTCAGAGATCACGACCTTCACCGGCTCGCCGTTTGAATACTTCAGATTCTCGCGGAACAGCTTCGCAGCCGTCTTCGCCATGTTCATCGTCTGCTCCTCCAGGGAACCGCGCACGTCCAGAGGCCCCTTGCGGCCATCGATTGTCGGACGGATGCCGATCGCCGGATAATTCCCGATATTCCTGTCTTTGCCCATTTTCATTTACCTCCATTCGAAAGTGTTGTTCCCATATGCTGCACCTGAGCCGGAAACATTTGTCTGAAACGCTGAATGTATTTTTATTGTACAATATTTTCTCGTGGAAATCACGCAAATTTCTGTTTAAATCTGGACATTTTTTGTTCTTTTTGATATAGTACTAAAAACGTTATTGTTCACAGCTGCAGACGGTAAGCTGATCACAGCTATGAAAGGGGGCGGGCAGGCATGAAAGCATTCCATGAGGTGCGCAATTACGCATCGGATTTCATGGTCTGGCAGTCCGCCTACCAGAATATCAGCTTCCTGGCGCACTGGCACCAGGAGCTCGAGCTGATCTGCGTCCGCTCCGGCACAGCGCGGATATGCATCAACGATGATGAATTCACGGCACATACCGGGGATCTCGTCTTCGTCGACACCGGCGATTTTCACTACAGTGATTCCGGCGAATATGAGAACGAGCTGGATTTTATCGTGTTTGACCCCGGTATCGTGAGCCCGGGCTACCGCCATACGCATTTTGCGTCTCCGCTGGTCACTGCGGGGGAACTCGCCGCATACGGCCTGACAGAAGCGGCACGGCAGCTCTTTTCGCGTGTGAGCGCGGAGCTGGCGCACCGCGAGCCGTTCTACCGGGAAATCGTCTCCGCGATGCTCAGTGAATTCGTCTTCCGCCTGCGGCGGCGCCATCCCGTCTCAGATGAGACGCTCACGGCCCGCAGCCACCGTGAGGAGATGCTTGGCGATATGCAGCAGCTCCTGACCTGGATCGATGGGCACTATGCGGAGGACATTACGCTCTCCTTTGCCGCCGCGCGCATGAATTTCAGCGAAAGCCATTTTTCCAGGGTCTTCAAAAAGCTGATCGGCATCAATTTTGTCACCTACCTGAACGCGGTCCGCATCGAACACGCTGCCGCCATGCTGCGCAGCTCCGGCGCGCGGATCACTGATATCGCCCTGTGCTGCGGCTTCGGCAATGTCCGCTCGTTCAACCGCACCTTCAAGGAATATACGGGATGCACGCCCTCGCAGTTCCTCCGACTGCCGGATGCGCAGGTACGGAACTTTTCTTATTATAAGAGGAAAACCAATGAGACCGAATATGTGGAGAATGATTCGCTGACTGTTGTGCCAAATCTGCGGCACAGGGAAACGTGAACCGCTCTATTTTACTTTAAACAGGGAGGCTTTCAAATGAGCGACACAAAATTGTATCGTAAAAGGATTATCCCGGAAGAATGCATCCTGCTGAAGGATGACGAGATACTCTTCCAGGATTCGGAAGTCATCATCACCAAATGGACGACCCTCCGCCCCAAAAAGACGCTGCACCACGGTTACTCCTGTTACTTCATCGACCGTGGCTTCAAAGTCAGCAAATTTTACGACCACGACGGAAACCTGATCAGCTGGTACTGCGATATCATCGACCACAGCTATGACGAAGATGCAGACTCGTATACCTTTACCGACTTGCTCGTGGATGTCATCGTTTATCCAGACGGTTCTGTCCGCGTCGTTGACCTCGATGAGCTCGCCGACGCGGCACGCGGCAACCTGATCACATCCGACCAGCTCCAGCTCGCGCTGCGCCGCACGGACAAGCTGCTGTCCCTGATTTACAAAGGAGCCTTCCCGAAGCTGCAGAAGTACATTGAGGACGCCGAGGCGGCGCAGGCCGGATGCCGTAAACCTTAAGAATCTCTTCATTTCTTTTCCTGTAAATCTGTGGTAAGATCACTGTAACACATAAGGCATCAGCCGAAACGGAGGAATCTATATGACACGTAAGAATATGTTGGGAGGAATTGCCGTGGCACTTGCCACAGCTTTCCTGGCAGGGACAGCAGCTACGGCTGCCCGGGAAAGTACCTGGGAGGCGGAGACTTCCCGCGACGCAGACAACAATATCGTTGTTTCCTTTGAGGAGGTAGAAGTGACGCTCCCGGAGAGCTGGAGCGGCAAATGCGTCATGACGAAGGGCGGGGACGGGGTCGGCTTTTACCAGATCAAATCAAGGGATCTGTGGACCGAGGAGCTTGGCTACAAGAACGGGGGCCATCTGTTCAGCCTCTGCTGCAGCGACGACTACAGCTATCAGGATCTGCCCGCATACCAGACAATCGGCATCGGCGACGGCGGGATCTACTATCTGGCATTCCCGACCGACGTGCAGGCATACACAGAGGACGCAGAGGCATACGGCGAATTCATGCAGATGTCAGAGGATGTCCAGTGGATCACCGACAACATCCGGCTGACCGGCCCGAATACGAGCTATCTCATCGATGACGCGGACGACGAATACATCCTCCCGCAGAGCTCGACCTCATATTTGTCTGAGAGCGACCTTGCGGGGATGGACAGTGACACGCTCCAGATGGCTATCAACGAGATCTACGCGCGTCACGGCCGCAAATTCGTGATGCAGAGCGTGCAGGATTACTTCAACGCGAAGTCCTGGTACGTGGGCACGGTCGAAGCCGACGATTTTGACATCAATGTCATGAACCGGTATGAGAGCGCGAATATTGACCTGATGGTGAAGCGCATGGAAGAACTGAAAATCGAGTAGGAAAGATGCGATCTGACCTGCCCGCCGCGCGGCCCGCGCGCTGCATCAGCAGCAATTGCCTCTCGCGGGCCTACGCATGGCGTACTAATCGCGGAATGTGATTTCCCCTGTCTGCTCATCCATTGACTCGACAATCGCAAGGGACTCCAAATGGATACCGCGCGAGCGGATGATGTCCCCGCCCGGCTGGAAGCCTTTCTCGATCGCGATGCCCGCCCCCACCAGCTCGGCGCCCGACATCGCCACCAGCTCCGCCAGACCCTCCAGCGCCTTGCCGTTCGCAAGGAAATCATCGATCAGCAGCACTTTGTCTCCCTTGCCGAGGAATTCCTTGGATACGATGATATCATAGATACGTCCATGTGTGTACGACTCCACCCGCGAGCGGTACACATCTCCGGCGATATTTTTCGTCTGCGTCTTCTTTGCAAAAACAACCGGTACGTCAAATGCCTCGGCCACGACACACGCGATCCCGATGCCGGACGCCTCAATCGTCAGGATCTTGTTGATCTCCTCCCCCTCAAAGCGCCTCCTGAATTCATTGCCCATCTCGCGGAACAGATTCGTATCCATCTGATGATTCAGAAAGCTGTCCACCTTCAGCACATTTCCCTCTTTCACTTTCCCATCCCTGCGGATTCTCTCCTTCAGCAATTCCATCTGTGTATCCTCCCTGTTGTAATCCGGCCGCGGCTGCGTCCCTTCCATCCTTTATCCTACCATTGTAAAGGGCATATACGCAAATTGCAAGTATTTTCTCCGGCTTTCGCGCCGAAGAGAACGGTACCTCATGCCTGCTCCCGGGAATAGGGGATTTCAGGGGCAAGCGGGAACAGCCACGGCATCCGCCGCAGTCCGCCCGTACCATACCGCGGCCCGTAGAACCGCCCGTCCGAAATTTCTTCAAGACTCACATTCCGCTTCATATGTTATCCTCCGTACGCTCTGTCCAGTGTCAGGAGCCGACATAAAAGTTGCCCTTGACAAACCCGGGGTCAGATTGCTATATTCGATGAAAACATTTGCACTGCCTTTTACAACAGTACAAACTGAGCAGGCGATGACGCTGTCAGACGCGCCAGCCGCCGGGTCTTCACAGACAGTAGATGCAGCAGCATCTGCGGGACAGTAAGTTACGATCGTTCCCGCAGGCGCTGCTTTTGTGTTCTATGTATCTTATTTGAGCCATAGAATAAACTGCTATTCGATGCATGATCCGGGTATATCATAAGGAGTGATTTTACATGGGCAGATTACCGAAAAAAGAAAAGACAATCAGCAGCATGGAGCAGACTGCGATGCGTGTTTCCAGGGTCAGCATCCTTGTCAATCTGCTGCTCTCCATTGCAAAGCTTGCAGCCGGACTGCTCGCAGCCTCCGGCGCAATGGTATCTGATGCGGTTCACTCGGCATCCGACGTGTTCAGCACGATCATCGTCATTGTCGGCATCCGGATCTCCGGCAAAAGGGCCGACCGCCGCCATCCATACGGCCACGAACGCATGGAGTGCGTCGCGGCCATCCTGCTGGCTGCCGTTCTGGCAATTACCGGGCTTCAGATCGGCTCCTCCGGCCTCGCCAAAATTACATCAGGGAACTACCACAACCTCCAGGTACCTGGCGTGCTGGCGCTCGTGGCAGCGATCGTCTCCATCGTGGTCAAGGAATGGATGTACTGGTACACGCGTTTCTACGCGAAAAAAATCAACTCATCCGCCCTGATGGCCGACGCCTGGCACCACCGCTCCGACTCGCTCTCGTCGGTCGGCGCCTTCATCGGTATCCTCGGGGCGCGCATGGGCTTTCCGGTCATGGATCCGGCCGCCAGCGTCGTCATCTGCATCTTTATCCTGAAGGCGGCATACGATATCTTCAAGGATGCCATCGACAAGATGGTTGACACAGCCTGCGATCCTGAGACAGAGAAGGAGCTGCGGGCTTTCGTGCTCGCACAGAATGGTGTCCTCGGCATCGACCTGCTGCGCACGCGCACCTTCGGCAGCCGCATCTATGTCGATGTGGATATCACAGCCGATGGCTCGCTCCAGCTGCGCGAAGCACACCGCATCGCGGAGCACGTACATGACGAGATTGAGAAGAATTTCACGCAGGTAAAGCATATCATGGTGCACGTGAATCCGGCGTGACGCAAAGATCGCCATCCCCACATTCTTTCTGGCGGATTACGCCAGCTTCAGGATCATCCCCTGCGCCCTCTTTGCCGCAAGCTTCAGCCCCTCGTCATTTTCATTTTTTCTGTCTACGCAGTAACAAGCCCAATCCACTTCCTGACAAGGTCGACACTTTCCTGTGTCGCCCTGGCAATAAGCTCCTCTGCCACCCCTTTCGGATTTTCTTTCAAATTATAGGATCCATCCTGAAAGGGCTTCCCTGTCGCACCATTGATCCGCTCAATCGGATATATCCCAAACCCCTCTTTATACAGATCATTTTCCGTAATAAAAATAGTATAAGTATCCGGCAATTCATCGAACTCCTGCCCCGCATCCAGATTTTCAATGTCCATCACACTGGAATGATATCGCGCCCTGTGCGGGTCAGCCCCCTTATCAATCCTCTGCACTTCCAAATCATATTTTTATTCTCTGAATCAGTCCCATACGCGTCCAGACAAATGCTCCTGGCGCCCGTTTACAACCAAAAAGACCCCGCAGCAAGCAATAAATTTGCCTGAACCGCAGAACCTCAAACGTAATCCATATCATACCCTTCGACAACTGCATTGTTTTCTTCTCGTCCAGCCGTCCGAATGCAGATGTACTGAGCGGCAGGATCATTTTCATATAGATCTTCCATTCCGAACACTCGTCGATATAGGAAGATTCTATAATTTCATATGGGATGGATTTCAGGAACCCATAGTACAGAAATACCGAGACAGGCAGTGAACAGCCCACATACGCCAGCACCATACCAGCGGTCGTATTATGTATGTTGTCTTAAAAACGCTGGCTGGTGGGCTTTGCCATTCCAATGTCAGTGCCCCTGAGAACAAGAGCTGGATGCCCAGCTTTAACGCACCCGTAATCATGGGACATGAGTATTGCGGCAGAATTGTAGCGATCGGCGAGCGCGTCGACAACTATAAAACCGGTGACATAATTGCCGTATGCCCTATGGATGCTAAGGACGGAACGACACCTGAATATATGCGTGACGGCGGTTATGGCGCTCATGGCAGCCGGCGAACTGAAGCCTATCATTGAAACCATAACCTTTGACAAGATTGACCCTGGTTCCTTTGCGGGTTCCCAGGTAACCGGAGAGTCATATCTGCATTTCATCTCGAACGCACTGCAGCCGTTCTTCGAACTGCCCATAGAAGTCCCCCGCCTCATATGGTTTTACGAAGAACAGCTTCAGGACGGACAGATTCACATTTTTAACGGCGGTATCATCGTCGAGCGTACTAATATATGCCTCCACGTCCTCCAGAAAGCCGTGCCAACCGGAGATGAAACGCTCATATTTCGACAGCTCCGGCGTGTCAAGCCATTTCGCAACGCGGACTTTCGTCTTATGCGGGAACGGGCACTCATGAACCTGGAGGAAGTACGCAAAGGGACGGCCGCCGGCTTCAGAATCGGACCGCGACTGCGCTCCGGGCACACAGGCACTTCCGTCAGCCGCAGCATTCTTCTCAAAGTAATACCGCCCCAGCGGGAACAGCCTGCAGATGCCCGGGCGCTGCGCGTGGATACTGCAGCGTCCCTGCGCGTCCAGGAATGAGCAGGCTTCCGTCTCCCCGCTCATCTTCAGATTCGGCAGGATTACACCGTCGACCACATTCAGTTCGATGCAGCCATCCAGCAGCCCGTCAAACGTATACCCAAGCCCGACCGTCAGCCGGTATACGTCAAGCGGATCAAGGATCACCGAGCTCCCCATCCCATGACAGCAGACAGAACAGCCATGGCATCCGCCGCAGTCCGCCCGCACCATATCCCGCAGCCCGTAGAGCCGCCCGTCCGAAATTTCTTCAAGACTCACATTCCGCTTCATATGTTATCCTCCGTACGCTCTATCCAGTGTCAGGAAACGCATTAAACCTCAGATAAAAATTCATTAACTGTCATAACATCCGCAAATTGCGTTCTACTGTTATCCGGGCATATCATAAGGAGTGGTTTTACATGGGTAAATTACTGAAAAAAGAAAAGACGATCAGCAGCATGGAACAGACTGCGATGCGTGTTTCCAAGGTCAGCATCATTGTCAATAATCTGCTGCTCTCCATTGCAAAGCTTGCAGTCGGACTGTTCGCATCGTCCGGCGCAATGGTATCTGATGCGATTCACTCGGCATCCGAATTTCCGGCAAGAAGGCCGACCGCCGCCATCCATACGGCCACGAACGTATGGATGGCGGCGCGGCAATCCTGCCGGCGGTCGTGCTGGTGATTACCGGGCTTAAGATCAATATGAAAACCCACACGTTCCAGGCGCTCCCGTTCCTGTGCCGAATTCCCGATCGAATCAGCTCCCACACAGACCACATGGATGCCAAGCGCATACACCGGCTCTGCTGCCTCCTCAAGAGAAATCTTCTTCTGCCGGCACATCTCGTCAATATGTGCCTGAAATGTTCCAAGCTTCATCTGCGTACCTCATTCACTATATCCGATACCTGATCCGAAACTTCAATCTTGCATTCATGCTGCTTCGTTTCCTTGTCATAACCGGTTCCGGAACGTTCAGCTATGGAAAGGCCCCGGATATCCTCCGAAGCCCTTATGTTCCTGCCGGATTACGCCAGCTTGCAGCTGTTCAATCCCCTCACAGTTACAATACCCTGCGCAGAACAGTTACGCCAGCTTCAAAATCATCCCCAGCACCCTCTTTGCCGCAAGCTGCAGCTCCGCCCTGGTGAGCGCATACGGATGCGTGCTGTCGCTGAGCGCCGTGAGGATATCCTTCTTGTCGGACGGGATACCCGGCATCGTGATATCGTTGCCCGCCCTGACATTGCCTGCCGCGGATGCGCACGGCCATTTCTCGCCGCGTGGGCCCATGCCTCCGGTCACCAGCCAGTCCGTCATGACGACGCCCTCGAAGCCCCACTCGTCACGCAGCGTATATGTCTGGATATCCTTGCTGTTGCACGCATGTTCACCGTTGATCAGATTGTACGACGTCATCACGAAATGCGGCTGTGACTTCTTCACGCAAATCTCAAACCCCTTCAGGTAGATCTCGCGCAGTGCCCGCTCGCTGACATTGCTGTTGGAGAAATATCGGTTCGTCTCCTGGTTGTTGCAGGCGTAATGCTTGATCGTCGTCGCGCAGCCCTCGTGCGCCTGCACGCCGTTCGTGATGCCTGCCGCGACGCAGCCGCTGAGCAGCGGATCTTCCGAATAATATTCAAAATTGCGTCCGCACAGCGGGGAACGGTAAATGTTCATCGCCGGGGCAAGCCACAGGTGCGTGCCGAACATCTCCATCTCCTCGCCGACGAGGTCGCCGCACTTCTCTGCAAGCCCAACATTCCACGACTGGGCGAGGCCGGTGCCGATCGGGATCGCGACGCAGTACTGGTAATTCGTCGGCGCCGCGAGCTCCTCAGCGTCTGGCTGCGGCATCATCGCCGCCATCGCCTGCTGCTCCTCCGGCGTGAATGCCATCATCATATCCTGGGCAAAATTTGAGGTTGTACCCTTTGCCGCTCCGTTTACTTCCTTCCAGGTCGGACACAGGCGAAGCCCTGCGGGACCATCCGCCATCACGAGCACCGGCACACCGAGACTCTTAAGCTGCTGCGTCGTCTCACCGGCAGCGCCTGCAACCGTAACCGAGGCGTTGCCAATGACCTCCATCATATCATCCGCATCCTTGTAAGCACCGATGCACAGATAAGCAAGCTGCTCCTCATTGAGCCCCGCCACAAATTCATCGAGCGACTTCGCGCCACTTTGCACCTCAGCCCACCGGCATACCGGGCCGGGCGGAAGCTCCGCCTGGATCTCCTGATAAACAGTCTCCTTCACCGCGAGGTCAGATGCCTTCACGCTGGCACGCTTCGCAGCCGCCTTCTCATCGGCCTCACCGTCATATGTAATGCAGTTCTTCTCCGGCTGCAGATCTTCGAACCCGCTGCTGCCGCAGATATTCTTATCCTTCTCGGTCACTGCCTCCGCATCCAGTATGACCGCGCCTGCGATATGCGTATTTCTCGAACAGCTGCCGACACGCACATAATAGGTTCCCGCTTCCATGACATACGCCGCGCGCGCCATATCATACGACGCCATCGACTCTGTCTCAAAGACCACAGTCACATCCTCACTCTCGCCCGGCTGCAGCTCCCTCGTCTTCACGTATCCGGCAAGCTCCTGATACGGCTTGTCAATCGTTCCGTCCGGGGCGGAATAATAGACCTGCACGACCTCCCTGCCGACCGCAGTCCCTGTATTCTTCACAGTGGCCGTCACAGCTACCTGCGTCGCATCTGCACGGAAATCCTTCGGCTCCACGGAAAACGTCGTATAGCCCATACCGTAGCCGAACGGATATGTCGGTGTCAGGCCGACTGTATCGAAATAGCGGTAACCCACATAAATTCCTTCCCTATAATAAGTATCGTTCGGGTCGCCGAAGCCCTCCGTCGACGCATAGTCCGCAATCGGCGCCCACGTCATCGTCAGCTTGCCGGACGGATAGGACTTCCCGAGCAGGACATCCGCGAACGCATCTCCTGTCGCCGATCCAAGCTGGCCAAGCAGCAGGATCGTGCCGACCTCTGATACAGGCTCCAGATCCACCATGCCGCCGACATTCAGGGCCAGGACAAATTTGTCATATTTTCGGTTCAGGGCAAGGATGTCGCGGATCTCCGTCTCCGTCAGGTTGATATCGCCTGAAACCGGTTTGCGGTCTGCTCCCTCGCCGGAATTCCGCGACAGGACATAAACCGCCGTGCTGCCCTCACCGTCAAGCGGCAGCTCATACTCCGGCTCCGGGCAGGCTCGCCCCATCGCGTAGAACATAAGCTGTCCGCCGGTAACGCCCGCAGCCTCCGCTTCCTTGCGCACCCCTGCGTAAAAAGCTTTCTTCGCCGCAAGAAGCAGCGCATCATACGCATCGAGCCATGCCTTTGTCGTGATCTCAAAACCCGCGTTCTCAAGTCCTTCCTCCACATTGACAAAATGGCGTACATTCACATCGCCCGAGCCTGTGCCGCCCTTGACCGTATTGCGCGCGCCGCTGCCATACAGCGCCAGTTTCCCTGTCCCATCCAGCGGCAGTGTGCCATCATTTTTCAGCAGCACCATACATTCCGGCGCAAGGGCGCGCGCCGCCGCGATATGCTCACCTTCGAATGGCTGGATCTCAGGTGAAGATATTCTGATTCGGTTCATAAAAATGCTCCTTTCTTCGTCCGTTTCCTCCGCATACTCCCTGCTTTCCCGTCACTGTATGGAACAGTGATACCGTAAATCGTAACGAACTGTCACCATTTTTGACAGAATTGCATAGAAATGCATGGATGGCAGACTATTTTTTCAACATTTTTAATACTCTCAGTTTAACACAGATACGAAAGCTCTGCAATCCTGTTTCTGAAAGTATCCTTATGTGTTTCGCTCACGGAATGCACTGAAAACAGCATACCGTAATTTCTCTTTGTTTTCATCTTCTGTCTACGCAGTAACAAGCGCTTTTTCGACCCGGCAGAAGGATACTCCCGCCGCATCCCGCTCTGTATCCCATATCACCACGCCGCAAGCGCATTGCAGATCCCTTCTGTCGTATCCTCGTCCACATAGTTGAATACATAGACAGCGTCTTCTGTCCGGAGCAGTATGAACGTCTCCACCCCCTGCCGCACGCACAGCGTGTAGTTCCCCCAGGCCTCGTTCTTCCACTCTCCTGCCAGATAATTTCCCTCTGACAGGTCGCGGACGGCGCTGCCCGGATCCAGCCCGTCCAGATACTCCGCAGAAAGGACCTCTTCTTTGCCGAACCGGATCAGGGGTTCCTCCCCATAGCTGACAGTAAAAACATCGTCCTCGATCTTCACACTCACAGCATCCCTTTTGAAAAAGCCAAATGCGTTTGCCGCCATGATGAGCAGAACCAGGACCAGGATCCCCTTGAGCATACGGAACATACCCGGATGCTTTTCGATGAAAGAATTCACTCGCGTCTCCTCCCTCTCTCTTCTGCAAGAGCATATTTTGAAGCAGCTTTTCTGTCCGGACTGCAGGCGCGCCTCCGTGTCCGGCTGGCTCCCCCCGCAAAAAGGTTCCTTCATCTAAAGAAGCGTCTTATCATAAGTAAACCTGTATCCCCTGAGCACAAAATCCACCATATTGGGGTTCTCCTTGAAAAAGCCTCCCTTTGGCCGGTCCTCCGGGTGCGGGAAGTGACAGTCATAGACAAGATGCCCCTGCGCGTCCCGCTCTTCCTCAAGCGGCGGCGCCCCCCTTTGGGGCAGCGGCTCCTCTGATTTCTCTCCCGCCAGGATCCTGCAGGCCGCCTCATAGAAGGTCTCCAGGATCCCATCCTGAAGCCTGCCCATGCCGCCGTAGATCACATCGAACTCGCTGCGGTATTTCAGAAGCTTCTCCAGGTCCCGCTTCCATTTCCCTACGGAACCGTTCAGAGTCTTCATGCCCTGCATGAGCTCATCCCCGGTAAACAGCATCCGCCCCCTGCGGTCGAGGATCGCGATCCCGTCCTCGGTGTGGTCGCCGATGCGGATGATTTCCAGTTCCCGTCCCTTCAGCGGTATGATATCCCCGTCGCCCACGGCTGTTTTGGGGTAATCCGGCGCAGGGAACGGTATCCCCTCGAAGCTCGCATACGGAACCGAAGCCCTTGCAAGCGCCTCCTCTCCCATATAAGCCATGTCAAAATAAAAATTGTTTGCGGTATGGTCAAAATGATGGTGCGTGTTGATTACCCAGGGGACCTTTTTCTTACACAGGCCCTCCAGAAACTCCCTGAGGTTCCCCGCCCCGTAGCCGGTGTCGATCGCCACTGCGCTCTCATCACCTGCAAGCAGATAATGATAGTCGCCTGAGCTCATGATCTGCCACGCCGACTCCCCTATCTGTGCCACTTCATAATATGGGACGTCCATCGGGGTCAGGGTGCCATCTGTATGCCGGATCATTACATCATGTTTGGAAGAAAAATCTATTGTTTTCATATAACACTCCATATTGATTTTATTTTTACAAAATGATACAATAAATGAATAATTTATAATCTTTTTTGTGCCGTTTCACCAAACAAATAGAAAGAATGATGTTATGTTTGAAAACAGTGCCGTAAAATACCTGAATGATTTTGTGGTCCTGGCCAGGCACGGCAATTACCAGAATGCCGCCGATGCGCTTTATCTGTCAAAATCATCTCTGACCAACCATATAAAGACACTGGAGGGCGCCGTAGGACATAAGCTTTTTGTCCTCTCCGGGCACAAACTGAGCCTGACGAGCTTTGGCAGTTTCCTCTATGGCTACGCCGAGCGCTTTGTCGCCCTGGAGCAGGAGTATGACCAGGCCCGTTCCCGGTTCGAGCGGGATAGCCTGTCAGAGGTACGCATCTTTATTTCCTGTTTCATGAACTGTGACCATATGGTCAATATGCTGTGGGACCACTTCGTCAAGGACCATCCCCAGTACCACCTCTCCACCGGCGAGTTCTACGGAGGCAGGCTCACGCCGGAGGATTTGTTTGCCATGGGCTATGAGCTTGTATTTGCCCTCAGCCCGTCGCCGGATAACAGCCACTACCGCTGTTACACCTGGTCGGAAAGCACGATTGTGGCCATCCTCCCGTTTTCCCATCCGCTGTCCGGCCGGGAAAGCGTCCGGCTCGCGGAGCTCTCAGGGGAATCCTTCATCCTTTTTCCTGAAGACTCCTCGCTGCACCAGTTTATCCTCAGGCTTTGCCTGAAGGAAGGCTTTAAACCACAGGTGCATTTTACGATCCATGGCAGCGCGAATCTGGTAGAGCTGGTGTCCGCCGGGCTGGGAGTCTCGTTGTCCACCTGGAATGAAACCAGGAACCCGCTGTTCCGGGAACAGGCTGCCATCATTCCGCTGGATCCCCCTGTCCGTATTTATCTTAATTTGTACTGCCAGAAGGACCGCGGCCTGTCCCCGTCGGCAAAGGCATTTTATCAGTACGCGAAAAATATGCACCAGACACACGCTAACGCCATTCCCTTTTACGGTCCGGAGGTAGGAGTTGAAGACAGCCTTTTACAATGAATTTATCATCCTTGCAGAGCAACTCAGCTTTTCCAAAGCGGCGAAAAAGCTGGACATTACCCAGTCGGCTCTTTCCCGGCACATTAAGCAATTAGAACAAGAGCTGGGCTGCCCTCTGTTCTACCGCACTACCCAGAAAATCGAGCTGACCCCCTATGGGGTGGCTTTCCTTCCCCATGCCGCAGCTATCCTGAAGCACAGGGAAGAGTTTGCGAACGCTGCCGGTTCCATCCAGAGGACTCTCTCGGACGGCATCGCCCTGGGCGTCTGCGGTTTTCCCAGCCATTACGGGATCACCTCACTGCTTGCGGATTTTGCCGGACAATATCCCGATGCCATCATAGACGTCTACACGGACAGCCCGGACCTTTTCCTGAAACAGCTTCACAGCGGATTCCTGGACGCTGCCTTCATCCACAACACCGAAGACTACAGCCGGGAATTCTGTGTAATCCCATTCCGGGAAGATTACCTGTCGGCAAGCGTGCCCTGCACGCATCCTCTGGCTTCCAGGGACACCCTGGCCCTGGCCGATCTGAAGGACGAGACCTTTTATATCCGGCACCGAAAAGGCTCCTCTATGTATAATCTGCAGACCAGTATCCTCCGCAGCGCCGGCTTTGAGCCGAAAATCTCCCTCAGCAACGGTACGTGGGAGGATTCTGTGATCAGCCGCTCGGACAATATTTCCCTCGTCACGCAGGGGCTGGCTGAAAAGCTGGGCGGCCAGATCTTCTATCTCAAGGTGATCGATATCGAGCCACGCATTCCCGTGAACCTGTCCCTGGTCTATCCCAGGGACAGGGAGCTTTCCGAGACTGTCCGGGCTTTTATCCGCCTTACAGAGGAAAAAAGCGCCCTTTTGTAATGCTCACGGACGCACATTTCCAAACAGCCATTCACGGACCGCTTCTATCTCATACGCGGTCGTCCAGGTAGACGTATGGTGTGCGCCACCCCGGCTGTGCCAGCCATCCGCCACGGACTCGATCTCATAGGGGGTATAGATGATATTCGCCCCGGTCTCCTCCAGCTCCTTTGCGACTGATCCCAGCTCCTCCCGGGAGGCCCTGGCGTCTATGGGCCTGCGGGCAACCACAGCTCCCTTTGACTCCATCTCGCAGGCCATCTGGTTCATGCCCGGGAAGGCCTTTGCATCCCCCATCGAGCAGATCATCCAGAGGTGCTGCTTCTCCAGCCCCTGTATGCCCCGTTCATCCCACTGGCCCGCCACAAGGAAGGATGCGGCAAACAGCTCCGGGTAGCGCACATTCAGCACGATCGAGGACATACATCCCATAGACTGGCCTGTGGCATACAGCCTGCCCCGGTCCACCGGATACTTCCCGCATATCCGATCCAGAAGCTCCCTGGCCGTCTCAAGGCGCGGATCCACATGCCAGTTGTCATCCACGATCGGAGGCCCGTCAAACTGGGGCGCCAGCACAAAGCATTTGCGCTTTGCCTGCTCCTCCGGCCTCGCCCATACAGTCGCCCCGATCCCCTGGGCAAGCGTCAGGCGGGGATCCCTGCCGCAGGGTCCCGCATCGTGGATAAACTGCACGAGCGGATACCTCTCACCCGGGATACAGTCCTTTGGTATGTATAAATTATAGGCAAGCCCTTCAAATTCTCCCTGGATAAAATCGTCAGCCACCAGATTCTTTACCCGGTCGCTGCTGTCCGCTTCCGCAGGCGCAAGCACTGTGCCGTCCGCAGCCCGGAGCTCCCTGACCTGGGCAATCGCCACACAGGCAGGGTCGATCACTGTGGGGATCCCTCTCCACGGATTCCCCGGATGATAGGTCCTCGCGGCCTCATCCTGCGCGGACAGCTCCAGGGTAACTGTATTTCCATCCACCGTGACCCCGGTCACGGTGCGCTCCTTCACATCATAAACATCTGTTCCCGGGCAGCCGGACAACGGCCTGTCATATTCCAGAAGTGCCTTTGTACACATCTGTCCTTTTCCCGTCACCTCGGTCACCGCAGTGATATGCAAAATGTGCTTATTATTCATCTCTATTCTCCGTTATCCGCTCCCTACCAGATGGCATGGGTCTCTCCCTCGGGGAGCACTGTGTCATTTTTTTCTTCGCGGTATGGCATATTCTTCTCCAGCAGGTAGAGGAACAGCGCGCCTGCCGCACAGATCAGGACGCCTCCGGCCAGCTTCAGCTCATTTAAGGCAGAGCTCACGCCGGTGAAAATATTGGCGATTACCATCAGCCCGGTAGCGCCCAGGCAGGCTGCGGCTATTACCGCAGCCTTTTTGAGATTGCCGGAGGAGCTGCGGTGGTCATACCAGGTCATCCGCCTCCGCATAAACATATAGTTCAGCGAGGCTGCAAGCAACAGTATGAGAGACAGCACCGCAGGAACCTCAGGGATGACGACGAGGAGCGACGCGTTCCCGTCGAAGCTGCCGCTGCTCATCAGCATCCAGAAGCCCAGGCAGATGGCTGCCGTCAGTATAAAATATAACGCCCGGAAAGCAACATCCGCCGCCGGCTTCACATCATGCACCAGCCATGGCTCCGTATAATACCGCTTGATCCGATACCCGCCGCCCGGCTTTGGAATCCGCAGCTCCGTATAGCCATGAAAATACTTATGGAAATAATTGCTGCGCTGTATGTCGGAGCCGGTGTTTTTACCGGTTTTCCAGTCCAGCTTCCAGTTTGAATTCACGCCGTATATATCATTTCCGACCCTCTGCGGCTCCTTTTTTTTCGCCATCGTCCATTCCCCCAGCGCTTACGTCTCTGATGAAATCACTGATCTTCCGTCAAGCGGAAACCCTTAATCGTTGATCTCCCTGACTCTGCAGCACGAAACAAAATGCTTCGGCTCGATCTCCTCCAGAATCTGCGGCTCGCGGCATTTGTCGCAAGCATAGGGGCATCTTGCCGCAAACCGGCAGCCCGGCTCTGGGTTGATCGCGGAGGTGATCTCACCCTTCAGCTGTACCCGCCGCATGGGATGGTCCAGATCTGTGGATGGGATCGCGGAAAGCAGCGCCTTGGTATAAGGATGCAGCGGCCTCCGGAACAGCTCCCGGGACGGGCTGGTTTCCACCAGCTGCCCCAGGTACATCACGCAGATATCGTTGGAGATATGGCGCACAACGGACAGGTCGTGGGTAACGAACATATACGTCAGCTGCATCTGCTCCTGGAGATCCATCAGCAGGTTCAGTACCTGTGCCTGGATAGACACATCCAGGGCGGATACCGGCTCATCGCACATGATAAACTGTGGGTTCAGGGCAAGCGCCCGCGCAATCCCCACCCTCTGGCGGCGGCCGCCGTCCATCTCATGGGGATATGCCAGGCGGAGCCGCTCTTCGATTCCCACCAGATCCATCAGCTCCTCCGTGCGCTGCTGGACCTCTGCTTTTGTAAAACGCTTTGCCTCCTGCAGCGGCTCCTTGATCGTTGCCTCCACACAGGAGCGGGGATTCAGGGACGAATAGGGATCCTGGAAAACAATGCTTACCTTTTCCCGGAGCTGGCGCAGCTTCTTCCCCTTCGCATATGTGATGTCCTCCCCGTCCAGGCGGACAGTCCCGTCTGTGGCGTCCAGCAGGCGGATGATGGTACGGCCCAGTGTGCTCTTTCCGCAGCCCGATTCACCTACGACCCCCATCGTATGGCCCTTTTCAATCGACAATGTAATGTCATCTACGGCGTGGTTCGTCCCGGCGCCCACACTGAAATACTTTTTCAGGTGCTCTACCTCAAGCAGTGCCATGCTTATGCGCCTCCCTTCGAAAATTTACGGCACCGGACCAGATGCCCCGGCTCGGTTTCGACCACTTCCTGGGTGAGGCCGCAGCCTTCGCAGCGCCCTGGGCACCTCGGCCCGAATTTACAGCCCGCGGGCAGGTTGGTCGGATCCGGCGGGAGCCCCCTGATCGGAGACAGCCTCCTGGAATCATCGTCCAGCTTCGGCAGGGAGCCGAACAGCCCCAGTGTATATGGATGCTGCGGATTTCGGAAAATCTGCTCCTTAGATCCGTATTCTACGATCTCACCGGCGTAAATCACTGCCACGTCATCGCAGGTCTCGGCCACAACACCCAGGTCGTGCGTGATCAGGATCATGGAAGTATTCAGCTTCTCCCTGAGGTCCTTCATCATATCCAGCACCTGTGCCTGGATCGTTACGTCCAGAGCCGTCGTGGGCTCATCGGCCAGGATCAGCTCCGGGTTGCAGGCCAGCGCCATAGCGATCACTACCCGCTGCTTCATCCCCCCTGAGAACTGATGGGGGTAATCCATGAAACGCACGTTTGCGATGCCAACCATTTCCAGCATCTGCACAGTCCGCTCATGTGCCTGCTCCTTTGTGAAATCATTATGCTGCAGAACGACCTCGTTGATCTGGTCGCCCACTGTCATCGTCGGGTTGAGCGCCGTCATCGGGTCCTGGAAGATCATGGCGATCTTGTTCCCCCTGACCTTCATCATTTCCTTTTCGGAGAGCTTCAGCAGGTCCGTACCGTCAATCACGATCTCTCCCTGCCTGATCCTGGCAGGCGGTGTCGGGAGGATGCGGAGAATCGATTTCGCGATTGTAGTCTTCCCTGCCCCCGTCTCGCCCACCAGCCCAAGGGTCTGCCCCTTTTTCAATTTCAGGTCCACATGATTTACTGCCTGGACCACCTGGCCGCCGGAGGTATATTCCACCACGAGATTTCGGATGGTCAAAAATTCATTGCTCATTCTTCTCCCCCTCCTCAGTCTTTCAGGCGCGGATCCATAGCGTCGCGCAGCCCGTCCCCTAGCATATTGATCGCCAGCACCGTAACCAGGATCGCAACGCCAGGCCAGATCATTTCATGCGGATATTTGGTCAGGTATTCCCTGGCGGCCGAACACATCGCGCCCCATTCAGCTGTAGGCGGCTGGATGCCCAGGCCAATATAGGAAAGGCCTGCCGCAGACATCATTGTCCCGCCGATCTGCCCTGTCGTGCCGACGATCGTGGGCGCAAGGATATTCGGCGTCATATGTTTGAAAATAATCTTCATTTTAGAACAGTTCATGGCCTTTGCCGCTTCCAGGTACTCCATTTCGCGCTCCTTCAGCGCCATGGAACGGGTACCCCGGACAGAGCCGGGCAGCCCGCTGACAGACAGCGCCAGTACCGTGTAGAGAAATCCGGAGCCCAGCGCGGAGGATATCACTATGGCCAGCAGCGTGCCGGGAATCGCCATCCAGACATCGCAAATACGCATGGCAATATTGTCAACCTGGCCGCCGATATACCCTACAATGCTGCCAAAGAACACACCAAATACCATGCCGACAATCGCCACGGTAAAGCCAAGCGCCAGGGACATCCTGCCGCCGTAAAGAATACGGGTAAAAATATCGCGCCCCAGATTGTCACACCCCATGATATGCGCAACGCTCGGCGTCGCGTTCAGCGCCGCGTAATCCATAAAATTCGGATCATACGGGGCAATCAAAGGGGCAAAGGCACATGCCAGTATGACGAGGAGCAGGACCACAAGCCCCACCATGGCAGTTTTGCTCTTTGCCAACCGCCTCATGATCTGGCGGAGCTGCGTATCCTTTTTCTTCTTTTTTGCAGGGCGGGCCTGCTTCACTTCCAAATCAGCCACTGTGCCTGCCCCCTTTCTTCGCGCCACCCTTCTTTGCCGCATAGCTCACATACTGCGCCTTGATACGGGGATCAAGGTACGCGTAGAACAGGTCTACAAGCAGTGCAACCACAGCAGAGAACAGGGCAAGGATCAGCACGGATCCCCTGACGACCGGATAATCCCTGGAATTCACGCCGGTCAGCAGATACTGCCCGATGCCCGGGAAGGAAAACACGGTCTCGATCACCACGGTCCCTCCTACCACCATGGAGAGCTGCATTCCCAACGCATTGACAACAGGGATCAGCGCATTCGGAAGCATATGCTTGTAAATGACAGTATTCTCGGAGAGCCCCTTCGCACGGGCCGTCGTAACGAAATCCGCGCGGATCGTCTCCAGCGCCGCAGAACGGGTCTGCCTTGCGTTCATTGCCATGCCAGACAGGGAATTGGCCAGCACAGGCATCACCCAGTAACAGACTGTCGGGAAATCCCCGCTGATGCCAAAGGGCGGGAGCCATCCGAGCTGTACGGAAAATAGGATCACCATCAGCAGCCCGATAAAGAACTGCGGCACGGAGATAAATACCATCGCCAGCACCAGCACGCCCTGGTCCCAGATCGTGTTCCTGTGTATGGCCGCATTCACGCCCAGCGGGATACCGATAATAATATTCAGCAGCATGGATATCAGGCCCAGGCCAAGGGTACGCGGCAGGCGTGTCGCAAACTCCTGGATCACCGGCACCTTGTAGGTGTAAGACTCGCCAAAATTCAGACGGCAGGCATTCCACAGGTATTCGGTGAGCTGGACGATATAAGGACGGTTCAGCCCCATCTGCTCACGCAGGCGTTCGAGATCGTCGTTGGTGGCGCCGCTGCCCAGGATAATCTGCGCCGGGTCCCCCGGCACAAACCACAGGATAGAGAATATGATAACGCCTACGCAAAACATAATCACGATCAGCCAGAGCAATCTCTTTACAATGTACCTCCACATATTTTACGCCTCACTTATATTTGCAAGGCGGCGGGATCCGCCCCGAATGGACGAACCCCGCCGCCGCTTAAGTAAACTCAGTCATCTGTATCTGCAGTTCAGCCTTCAGGAGCATCACTCGACGGAACCGTCAAAGCAGCATCCGCCCGGAAGGAGCACGAGGCGGTCTGACAGGCATACATAGGTGCAGTCTGCCGGAGCGATATCATAGGAATTCCCTGTGTAAAGACCCATCGTGTAAGCATTGTCCACTGCCATCTGCCACCATGCGAGCATATTCTCGCCCGTATGTCCCTCAACCGTATTGCACAGTGTGAGGAGCTCATTCCACTCATCATCCTGGAAGAAGTAAGCGGTCTGTGTGCCGTCGGCGCCGTTGCTGTTGTAATCGAAGCCATGGCTCCATGCGTTTACATTGTAATCGCCTGCCATCATCCCGAATGCAAGATCCCATGCGCTGGAGTCTGCCAGCGTAGCCCCATAAGTCGCCTGGTCAAGCCCCTTGATCTCCACGTCAATGCCATATGCGGCCAGCATTGCGCTGATGATCGTCGCCACATCGTTAAAGTCGCTCTGGCACAGGAGGGTGAGCTTTTCTCCGCCATAGGAGGAATTATCCAGATATTCCTGGACTACCGCAGGATCCACGCCGTCCTTGGTATTGTAGTTGTCGAGGGACGCCCAGTCTACGTAGCTGTAGTCTGAATAGTAATCTGTCGCATAGGAATACAGCCTTGTGTAATCTCCGCCAAGGGCTGCGATCAGGCCATCCTGGTCGATCGCGTTAAAGATCGCCAGCCTCAGGTTCAGGTCGCTGGTAGGCATACCCTCCGCTCCGTTGGGGCAGAGGTAATAAACGAACTTCTGCGCATAGGTGTATACCGTGTACTGATCAGCATAATCGCCGCCCTCCTGGAAGGACTCGATATTGTTCAGCTGCATATCATAAACCATATCCAGGGCTGCGGACTGGAGGCCTGTCTCACGGGCGCTGCCCTCGTCTACAAACTGGTAAGTAATGGTCTGTACATTCGCCTGGGACTCCTGGCGGCGAAGCTCTTCCTTCTGCCAGTAATCCTCATTCTTCTCAATCACCAGGCTGGAGCCTGAGGTGTAGGATACGAACTTATACGGGCCGGTGCCGCACATCTCGTTGGTCAGGTTCCTGGAGCAGTTCTCGGAAAGGATGAAGCAGCGTGACAGGAAATTCTCCAGTGCGCCCAGGGCTGTCAGCTCTTCTGAGAATGTAAACAATACCGTGGTGTCATCCACTGCCTCTACAGAAACAAGCGTCTGCCAGTTCGCTGTGGTGGCATTCTCATACTGGTACATATAGCTCCATGCCACATCAGAAGCCGTGATATGGTTCCCGTCATGGTCATAGATGTAATCATAAATATATACCGTATAGGTGCTCTCGCCCGCTACATGGTCATATCCGCCGAACTCGCCCCGGCTGGAGTCTGCCAGGAGGGCAAAGAATTCGCCGTCCGCCGATGTCTCAAAGAGCATCTCATATACTTCATAGTTGCCCGGTGTGTTGTTGTCTGTGCCCCATGGCTCGATGGAGGTCGCGGAATTCCATCCAACTGAGATAGAGGAGCGCGTCACAGAATTGTCGATGTTCGCTGTGTCATGCAATGACTCTGAATCCGCGGCAAGTCCTGTCGCTGAAAAGGTCAGGCTCAGTGTCATGGCAGCAGCCAACAGCAGTGATAATTTTTTCTTCATGTCTTTCTTTCTCCTTTCGGTCTGTTGAGGTTTTGGTGATTTTTGCTAAAGCCAGCCTCTGATAACCCATATTTTATGTCATTTTCGTTTTCCTTTCAACGCAGGATTTTTCCCGATTCTTGCATTTTTCGCAATAAGCTCTGCCGCTGCGGATTCAGATTCAGCATTTTTATAGAGGATCCCTCTCCCTTTAGCCGCGTTCCAGCAGGGCCTTGCCCTCCTCATTCCCGGCAGACGCCGCCTTTTGAAACCATTCCCTTGCCAGCGCCGTATCCTGCGTTACCCCGGTCCCGGAGGCATACAGCTTCCCGAGGGCCACCATCCCCGGCGACGCGATGATATCTCCCCGCTCCGCGGATTTCCGGTACCACTCCACAGCCTTTCCGTAATCCTGCTCCACGCCATATCCCCGTTCATAGCAGGAGCCCAGCAGATACTGGCTTGTGATGTCGCCGTGGTCGGCTCCCTCCCGGTAATATGCCGCCGCCCTCTGCGGATCCTCCTCGACGCCTGTCCCTTTTTCATAGCAAATGCCCAGGTGCCGGTACGCCTTCATAGAATTCTGTGCGACCGCGCGCCGGAGATATCCGACCCCTTTTTCCGGATCCGCCTCCACGCCGAAACCATTCAGGTAGAGGATTCCCAGGTTGGTCAGCGCCATGCCGTCCCCTGCCCCGGCTGCTTTCTCGCCCCAGTATTTCGCCAGCGTATAATCCTTCTCCCCGAAATTCCCGTAAAAATACAGACTGCTCATCATCGCCTGAGCCGGTACATAATCCATTTCGGCCGCTTTCTTCAGCGCATCCAGCGCAAGCGCCTTCTGCTCTGCGCTCCCGTGCTCGTTGGCACGGAACTGTTCAAAATAATACTTTGCTTCCTTTTCCATCGTACTGTCTCCTCCGTAAATTATTTCACCGCTGAATCAGATACCTTTTTCCCTGAATTCTCTCTTCAGGCTGAAAATACTGTATATCGCAGCAACCGCCTCAGAGATCCAGAACGCGAACCATACGGCGCCTGTGCCGCCCAGCTTTCCCAGGAGATATGCCGAAGGCACCAGCAGGACCAGCTGGCGCAGCGCACAGCTGATCATATTGACCAGCCCGTTCCCAAGGCCGGTCAGTGAGAACCCGATCACGGTTGTCACTGAGAAAAGCAGGAAGGTGATGGAGATGATCCGAAGAGCCGGTACCCCCATAGACAGCATATCCTCGCTTGCAGAGAACATCAAAAGGAGCTGCTTTGGGAATACAAGGAAGATCACCATAGCCACCGCCGCCAGCACGACTGCCGCCATGATTGCCGTTTTTACTGCCTGCCTGATCCTGGCATTCTTTTTGCTGCCAAAATTGTAGCCGACAATGGGCAGAGCCGCCTGTCCGAGTCCGTTGACCGGCATAAAGAGGAAATTCTGCAGCTTATAATATGCCCCGAAAAATGCCACGGCCGTAGAGGAAAAGGGCATCAGGATCGCATTCATCGCGGAAATCATAATGCTCCCCATGGCCTGTGTCAGGATCGTCGGAAAGCCGACCTTGTAGATGCGTTTCACCATATCCGGGTTTAACCGGTAACCCCGGAAGGACACCCTGATTTCCTTATTGAGTCTGACGTTCAAAAACAGAGCCGTGGCGGCGCCCAGCCACTGCCCGATCACCGTCGCGACAGCCGCGCCCCGGATCCCCAGTGCCGGGAATCCCAGCAGGCCAAAAATCATAATGGGATCCAGGATGATATTTGTGACAGCGCCCACGATCAGTGAGATCATGCTCAGGAACGTATTCCCGGCTGCCTGCAGAAAGCGCTGGACCATTGTCTCCACAAAGGTACCTGTGCAGAAAATCATACAGATCCGGAGATACTGCCTGCAAAGCTCACCGACCGTCTCGTCGTCCGTAAAGAGCTTTACGAACACGCCCGGGATAAAAATCCCGAGAAGTATGAAAACAACGGAACCGATCAGCGCCAGGACCAGCCCGGTGGTAGCCGCCTCCGTAACCTCGCCGGTTTTCCTGGCCCCCAGGAGCCTGGAAAGCAGCGAATTGATCCCCACCGCCGTCCCGACACCCACGGCGATCATCAAAAGCTGTACCGGGTAAGCAATCGAGGTGGCAGTCAATGCGTCCTCGCTTAACCGCGCTACAAAAATGCCGTCTACGATATTGTATAAAGACTGTACCAGTAAGGATGCCATCAACGGCAAAGACATATTTACCAGTAATTTGGGGACAGCCATTGTCCCCATTTTATTTTCCTGTGCCATAATTTATTTTTTGTTTCCTGTTAAAATGAGAATCCTGCTCCGCAGGATTCTCCGCCTGCGGCGGGTCGCTTCAGCGACACTATTCATCTCCGCCGCAGTGCGATCCCCGCGGAGCGTTTTGTGTCATAGGAAACTTCGTTTCCTATGACACAAAACGGATTGCGGAAGGTGAAACCGCCGCAAAACGTCTTCCCGTAGATGCCAGGAAACCATCCTCCTTTACCCGGAATGTAGTGATATCGCCGGAAACCATGTTCCCCGCCAGCAGGAACCTTCGGTCCGGGGACAGGGCCAGCCCGCGGGGCAGTATGCCGCCGCTGGGAATCCTCTGCACCACAGCCGGGATCCCTTTTTCATCCAGCCTCATCACGGCGATCAGATTCAGCCCGCACAGCGTCACATACATCCACTGCCCGTCCGGATGCACCAGGATGTCCTGCGCCCCCACCGGCTTGCCGTCCACCATTCCGTAATCCTCCTCCAGCAGCTCCACGGTGCAGAAGCAGTCCAGCTCCCCGCTTTCTTCCTCATAATGGAAACAGTTCACGGCAGACCTGTTTTCATTATTTGCGTAGAATACCGGAATAGCCGGGTGGAACGCCCCGTACCTGGGGAAGCACGCCGTATCCCCGGCATACCATTCGTTCAGCCTGACCAGTTTTCCGTTTTCCGTGTCGATGCGGAAGCTGTAGATTTTATCCATCCCCTTATCACAGACCGCCAGCAGCCTGCCGGAAGGGCTCGCCACTACGGAGTGCAGCCGTGAGATCACCTCCACAAGCTGGATATGGCCGGAGACAGGATCTACGTTCACCTGCGAATTTGCCCCTTTCCCGCCGCTCCCCTGGGTGACCGCGATATCACAGATCTCACCGATGCTTCCATCCTCATTTACCCGGAAAAGCACCAGCCCCGTATCATCAAATACAACCTCATTGCCAAACGAGCCGTCCTCGTGCCTGATGATTTTCGTCACATGCCACGGGTCGGAACAATGGCAGACCACCAGATAGCGCTTTGACGGATCCAGATATACGTAGGAAGGCTCCGGGCACAGCGTCTCCTTCTCATTGATCAGCGTCAGCTCTCCCGTCTCCGGGTGGAACTGCCAGGCCATGATATAGCCTCCGCCGCCGATCTCCCCCCTGCGCTCCCCGCATTCATTGCACACATACACAATGTTCCGTTCTTGATCCAGGCAGAGCTGCCCTCCGGCCACGTCCGGGCGGACCGTCTCAAGCAGGGAGAGGCTGCCGTCCTCCGGGCCATATGAAAAAACAGATATGCCCTTCCCCCGGGATGGCTTTGCTTCAAAGCTCCAGTTCCCCGCGATTGCATATATTTTTTTGTCCACTGAATCGATCTCCTTTTACTGTATAAACCCGATGCGCCTTGAGCGTACCACTGCACATGAAAGCCCACGGATTGCTCTGCTGCTCATCTGATTATATGTACGCCGTCAATCGGCATCCACCGGCTGGTCATGGTATTCCTCGTACAGGTCATTGATAAAGTCCAGCAGATGGTGCCATTCAATCAGTGTGTGGTAGGCCACCTTGCGCAGATAATCCTCGTCACAGCGGGTACGCGGTTCACGGATCAGGCGGCCGCCCTTTGCCGGCCTCCATCCGATCCATTCCACCGAGCGGCGCTCATATCCGCCTCTGGGACACGGGCGGATCTGGCCCAGCGTCAGGTGCGCACCCGGCTCGTCAAAGGACTCCCAATCCGAAGTCTCATTGACATTGCAGCCGGACGCTTTTATCTGTTCTATTTTTTCATCCGTCAGGCCAAACTCCCGCAGGCTGAAGGAATGGCGGATGGTATCGTATTTCCGGTCTCCCTCGCCCATATCCAGGCTCTCGGTAGTATGGATCCCGTCCGACTTATCCGTCCAGTTTACAAAGTAATGGTCCCAGTGGTCAGCCGGGTTCCAGATCTTGTAGCGCAGGTTCCCATGCCCCAGTACCATGCTCCTGGAATGTACATTCAGCCAATTCAGGTACCAGAATATCTTCTTTACATCAATATGCTCCGGGATCTGCATATAAGTGCAGATGTAGCCGCTTCCGTCCGGAAACATACAGTACCCGTTCTCCGCATTCCCGTACTGCCCCACAGGCTTCAGCCAGTCGATAAAATGTTCCGCCGGGACAGCGTCCTCCACTTTCATTGGCGGGCCGAAAATCTGCGCTTTCAGCTCCTCCGGCAGATCCCTCATGGGATAATGATAATAGTATTTCGCCAGCGGCATCATCTTTTCCTCCGGAAAAAGCTCCGGCAATTTTGAATAACTCATGCTTCCACTCCTTTTTTCGTTTATTTCTCCCTACAGGATACGCCAAAATCCTCCGGCAAGTCCAACATGAAAAATCTTTGTCCCACAGGATTTTTCCTGTATTTCTTTTTCCCCCTTTCTATGTTACAATGGTTCTGGTTTTGTTGCGCAGTATTATCTTTTCACCGGGGGGTTACTATGAATTTCCAGAACATTGAATATTTTCTGACCGTTGTGGAATACAGGAGCTTCAGCAAGGCTGCGGAGAGCCTGTTCATCTCCCAGCAGTCCCTGAGCGAGAACATACGCCGCCTGGAGGATGAAGTGGGTACTCCGCTCCTTCTGCGTGGCAAAACGGTTTCCCTGACTCCCGCAGGGGAATGCTTTGCCAGTGGCGGGCGCAAAATTTTAAGCACGCAGGACAAGATGCTGCGTGAAATTTCCATTATTACAAACACCACCCGCTGCAAGGTTGTCCTCGGGGTCGCCCCCTTTGACCTCCCTCCCTTTTTGCCGATGGCGCTTGGACGTTTCTCCCACAAATATCCCGAATATGAGCTGGTGATCACCACACCCCATTCCACGGAAATACCGGACTTCACGTTCCACTACACAGATATTCCCAAAAATATGGAGCAGATCCCCCTGATCGAAAAGGATCCCTTCTCCGTCGTGGTGAACAGCCTGCAGGCTTTCCAGATCTATGGCAACGGCTGGCAGGAAAAGGAGCAGCGGCTTCTCGAGGCACAGTCCCTGTCGGTCCTGAAGGAAATGCCGTTTCTTCTGCTGTATGAAAACAAGCGGCTTCATCCCTTTTACCGGCAGATTTTTGAGGATGCGGGCTTCGCTCCTGTCGAGGGCTTCAAGGCGGAAGATGCCACATTGCTCTCCTCCCTGTGCGCCAACGGCACCGGCGCTTTCCTGGGCCCCGCAGATTACTGCCGCCGGAAGTTCGGGCCGCTGCTGGACCCAAAGACCGGGACGCTGAAATGCTACCCGCTGAAATCCCCTGTAGAAGTAAACCTTTCCATGGTCTATCCCCGCGGGAAGCATCTGAACCAGGCCGAGAAACGTTTTGTAGAGGTGGTCCGCTCCGTAGTGTCCGAGCCGTAATCCGGGCTACAGGATATTTCCTGTACTTTCCCACAAAAATCATGTTGGATTTTCACCGTTATCCTCATTAAGATCAGGGGAAAGGATTTATAAAAAAGTAGTCAATGGGAGGAACGATATGTCTCAGGAATTATACTGCGGCGCCTCAAAGCGCTGTATCACCCCGGCGCTGGAGCTGCTTCCTCATCTGCGCGCCCTGCAGGACCGCCATTTCGGAGGCGTCCTGGACGATATTTATCTGCGTGTGCTTGCTCTGAAAGGGAGCTCTGCCTTTGGATGCCCGGCAGGCGCGCCTGCCATCCCGGATGGGATGCCTTACCAAGATGCAGCTGCCGAAGCGACATCCCTGCTCATCGCCTTTGAATTGGATAAAGTCCCCCACCCCAGGCGCTTCCTGCTGCTTCTCGCGCGGGAAACCGGCGTGAAGGAAGAAAACATCCTCCTCACCGCAGTCCACACCCACACTGCGCCCGTCACCGGGGACCGCCCCTTCGAGGGCCCCAACAATATTGCCCTCAAACCGGCAGAGGTACAGGAAGCCACCCATAAATACGAGGCTTTCCTTGAGGACACCCTGCTCCTGGCCGCCCGTGAAGCGCTCTCGGGGATGGTTCCTGCCAAAATGGGGATCGGGACCGGGAACAGCTATATCAACATCTGCCGGAAGAAGTGGTACGAATACCGCGACGCAGCGGGGAAGCCGCACCGGAAATGCGCCCTGGGGATGAGCCCGGAAACGCCCATCGACCGGACGGTCTATGCGCTGAAATTTGAAACCCCGGATGAAAAGCCCCTGGCCTTTTTCATAAACTACCCGGTACACTGCTGCGTCCTGCACACCTGCCAGTATTCTGAGGGAAAACTCAGGATCTCCGGCGACATCGCCGGGCGGGTAAGCGCACTCATAGAGAAGGAATACCCGGGCGCTGTCGCCCTGTGGTGCAGCGGCGCGGCTGGGGATATCAACCCGATCCTGCAAAACGAGGTCTTCTATCCCGATCCTGACACCGGCGACGTGATCACGGACATCCTGCCCGGTGACAACAGCGCCCTGCTGACTGTCATGGCCAACCAGCATTACGGGGATATCCGCCGCATACTGTCCGCTGTTACCTGCTCTGTGGACTCCCTCACGCCCAGAGGCTGCGTGGAATGGTCCAGGACTCCCGGGATCGACGGGGACTATGAGGTGAGGCTACAGATGATACGGCTTGGCCCCGCCCTCCTGTTCGGGGCAAGCGGTGAGCTGTACAGCAGCTATGCCCGCCAGCTCAGGGCGCTTATCCCGGAAAACCATATGATAATCATCAACCATGTGGCCAGCCTGTGCGCCAATTCCGGCTACATACTGGATGACGAGGCACTGCTGGCGCCGGAGGCAGACCTCCCCGGTATCTCCCACACAAACATGAAGGCAGGCTATTTCACCGCATCCCTGCTCCGGCATACACAGCATATGTATGATATTCTCTTAACAGAACATCAATAAAAACCACCAAAAGATAAATCAGGGTACAAATATTCGGCCTGTCAAAATGACAGGCTTTTCAAGTCCTTCCACAATCAGGTTGTCAAAAAATTTCCGCATTTACTTCAAAAACAAATAATGTTAGAATAATCCACAGGAGGTATACTTCCAATGAGCAAAATTACCGTTTTGATCTGCGATGACAATATTGCTGTACATGAAAGCCTGAAAAGCTATCTGAATTCAGGAAATATCTGTACAATTTCCATATACAATGGGAACCACATCATGGATATCCTGGAGAACCACACGGTCGATCTGATTATTCTCGATATCATGCTGCCGGGACGGTGCGGCACGGATATCTGTAAAGATATCCGCAGGATCAGCGATGTACCGATTTTGATGCTCAGCGCACGTAGCGAAGAGGATGACCGGATTCTCGGCCTGGAACTCGGCGCTGACGACTATGTCACCAAGCCCTTCTCGCCCCGTGAGGTTATGGCGCGGGTGAATACGATTCTCAAGCGTATGAAACCACGCATACAGGATGCCGCTTTTTTCTATTCCAATCTGAAATTGTTTCCAGGCTCTTATACTGCAATGATCAATGGGAGCCCTCTTGAATTAACGCCAAAAGAATTCTCTGTCCTGCTTTTTCTGGCGCAAAATCCCGGTCTCGTACAAAGCCGCAACCGGATCCTGGACGAGGTGTGGGGCGTCGGTTATTATGGCGATATGAGGGCTGTAGATACAATTATCAAACGTCTTCGCATCAAACTGAACAAAGCAGATGCCGCCTTTACGATCCAGTCGGTCTACGGCGTCGGATATAAATTAAAGGAAACCAAAGGAGAGCCCGTACAATGAAAAAAAAGAAATACAGAAAATATATAATCCTTGGTTTCTTTTTTCTCATCAGCCTGGCCGCAGGTATAATACTGCTGCTTGCCATTCCATACCTCCGCCACAAATCCATGCTTCTCAACATTGCAGAGCATTCTGCCAGCTCCTATGCAACAGACGGTCAATTCAATATTACAATGGATTTCGGCATCAGCTATTTTGCATATGATCTTGATGGAAACTGTATGGACAAGGTGATTTCCGGTTTTCATAATGATATTTATGAACTGGATCTGGAGAAAGATCTGAAGTATGTGGAAAAAGGGAAATCAATCCTGCACTATGAGCTGATCACGCTCAGGGACAACCGCTCCACGGCACCTATCAGCCGATTGCTTTCCCTGGTTGTCTTTGTCCCGATCATAAGAGACGGCACGGTCATCGGCGGGCTCTTCCTTGTGCGCGGCCTGGAGGATCTTCCCGGCAACCTGCATGGTTTTATAGTGATATGGAGTATTGTCCTTGTCCTCCTGTTCCTTTTCATTTATCTGCTGGATCGGCAACACACGAAGCTGGATGAGACCCAGCGTATTTATATTGCAAACATGAACCACGAACTAAAATCACCGATCACTTCGGTCAAGGCGCTGGCCGAGACGCTGCTGGACGGATATGTCACGGATCCGGAAAAACAGCTTTTTTATTATAGCACCATATTGAAGGAAGCCGATCATCTGGAAACTACTGTACTGCAAATCCTGGAATTGTCAAAGCTGCAAAGCGCAAAGAGCATTTACAAAAAGGAAATCTGTTCCGTGGAGGCTGCCTTTGCTCCGATCCTCGAGCGTTATGCCAGTCTTTGTGAGGATATTGACCTTGAATTCCATACTCCTGATGTGACAGACGCAGCTCTTCCCAGGCTCTACACAGTACCGGCCCTCGCATCCAGAACACTCGATCTGCTTCTGCACAACGCAGTAAAATTTACCGAGCCCGAAACCGGGAGGATCGACGTCACATTTTGCACAGAAAAGAACCATCTACGCATCAATGTACGGGACAACGGATCCGGGATCCTGCCGGAGGATCTGCCGCACATTTTTGACCGTTTTTACAAGTCGGAAAATGCGCAAAACAGCCAGGGAAGCGGCCTCGGCCTCGCCATCGTCAGGGAGAGCTTAAACATCCTGAAGGAAACAATACGCGTAGAAAGCACCCCCGGAACCGGCACCCTGTTCTCCTTTACGGTCAGCGCCAAGCGACAGGCCGGATAGGGGAAGAACCATCGACCCTATCCGCCTGCCCGGCATGCGTGCAGCCGCAGGCCAGCTTTTATGCAATCCCTGCCCTGCCTATTCTGCCTTTTCCGGCATAAATTGTGTAAAAGTCCTGAGTCCACGCGCCGGAACCGGGGAATACTCATACATTGTATCCACCATCATCAGAGAATTGCCCGGACATCCGAGATAGCACTGCGCACAGCTCTGGCAGTTCTCAGGATACGCGATCACTGATTTATTCGTGCTCTCATCAAAATAAAACACATCCATCGGACATCTGTTTACACAGTTCCTGCACCCTATACATGCATTCAAATCTCTTCTCGCTACGCTCATATTTATCTCCTTCGGTCAACCCTTTTGCTCTTCTGGTTTTTCAACTGTAATCCCAAGTGCTTCTGCCTCTCCCGGAAACAGGAGAACGTATCGCTTTTCATGCGCTTCGGACAGATCTCCCTTCCACTCGTCCGGGATCTCAATCTTTTTACATGCAACCTCACCGTTCTCATCTTTATAAACACCTACATGACACAGCCAGTTTTCATCGTCGCGGTAAGGATAATCGGAACGGTAATGCATACCACGGCTCTCTGTCCGAAACAGATTCGCGCGAAGCTTCATCTCTGCTGAAAGAGCTTTGTGCCTTGCCTCAAGACAGAGTCTAAGGTCATGCCCTGTCAGCCCCATCAGCTTCGGCAGCATCTCATCGCGGATAATTTCTACCTGCATTAATGCAGCCGTAAGTGCTTTTTCTGATTTCACAATATGTACGCCCGGGTCTACCATGATATTTCTCAGTTTCTCAACCACAAAATTGGGATCCAATCCTTTTTCTCGCTTTGTCGGCTCGAAAATTTCTCCGATAATCGCGTCAATCTGGCTCTGATCCTGATCCGGTAGCTCAACGCCCGCAGCATAGTCTGCAGCAGCCGCGCCAGAATGGTTCCCCATGATGCAGCAGCCCGGATGGTTCGTCTGCACATTGAAAATCGCTCCGTTTACCTGGCTTCCATAAATACCATTTCCGGCAACATAGAGCCCGGGAATCCCCGTGTATCCTTCTTTATCCTCCCAGCCGCAGAATACGCCGCAGCTCATCTGGCTGTTCATACCGGGCGCAGCACCAAATACGTCCCTGACACGTTCCTGGCTTCGTTTATAGCCGGTCTGGCGCGGATCGCTCTCGCCATATTCATTCTGGATAATGGTCGTTGCACCGGTAAAAGCGCTCTGCCATGTGCTCCCATCCTGCGGTTCCAGTCCATCCAATACAGAAGCAAGACGATAGGTGATCTTACTTTTGGCTTTCTTCAGGCAATAATCGTCTACGGTATCCACGGTTGCTCCGATTGAGCTTCCGCTCATGTTCTCACAATATTCCCATGTATTATTGTAAAAATAATTGCCCGGTGCAAATGATGATGTCTGATGGAAATCATCAAACTCCTTTCCTACTACTGTAAGCCCGAGATTATAGCAAATATATTCTCCATCAAACGTATCCTCCGACGTCGGATAGCCGGTGGATTTCATAGAACCTGTTCCTGTACACAGGCAGATTGCCTTGCAGCGGAACGTGACAGGCGTTGCACTCTTCACATGGAAACCGACCGCACCGCTAATCTTTCCGTCGGTTGTAGTCACGCCCACAAGCATTGTTTGATCTACTACCCGGATCTCATACTGATTTAACACGTCCATCCATTTTTCCTGACGCATCTTACTTAAATTTTCCATACGGTATCCACGGGGATCCCACTTATCCCAGTATCCACTCTCTGTCGCAGTCGGATATGTTTCCATGAAACCAAATTCACGGTTTTCTTCTACAACCTGCGCAGATTCGTCCAGCCACATATCGAACCAGTCCAGATTGGCGATAAATTCCCCGCCTTTCTGTGCAGCCATCATACAGCCTTCACGGTCATCAAAATCTTTCAAAAAGTAAGTGGCTCCCTGTGAAAAAGGAGACAAACCGGAAAATCCAGGTCTCCCTTTATCAAGCACAATCACGTCTGCGCCCTTTTTCTTTGCGGTAACCGCAGCATGCAGGCCGGCCCATCCACAGCCGACAACCAGTACATCGCACTCGTACTCCGTTGTCTCCGGCGCCGGCACTTCCGGTAAATACTGCTTCTCAATAAAAGCTTTTTCTCCGAGGCTGGTAGTAGTATCCTCCGCATATGGCCCCGGGGTGCCGGGATACGGATTCCCTTCTGCCGTACTTACAGCGCTTTCTGCCTCAGCAGCATGAACCTCATCGCCTTGTTTACTTTCAAGGCCGGACATCCCTAATACGCCCACGCTGAGCGCGCCACAGGCTGCCCCCTTCAAAAAATTCCGTCGTGAAATTTTATCACTCATTCCTGTTCCTCCTTCACAGTCAGACTGGTAGTTATTTTGATTAAAATAACACAAAAAAGGAACTGAAATGTGGCGTAAAATAGAATTCCCTACGACGAAAAACAGCTTCCTACAGATACAGCCTCTGTGCATTTCCTCCCAATATCAGGTCTTTTTCTTCTTCTGTGATGTCGAGGCTGCGGACAAACGCCGGGCCTTCCAGCAGCCATTCCTTCCGCACCGGATAGGAAGTCCCGAATATGATATGGTCCGCTCCCAGCACCTTCACGGCGCACTCAAGCTGCGCCTTTCCCCACGGCTGCGCATGGGACATTTCAAAATATATATTATTCCGGAACTGATCCTCCACCTGCGTGTTCTCCGTCTGGAACCGGCTTACCGTCTCCTTTTTCGCTTTCTTCGGGAACATCATATTCGACAGGGCAAAGAACCCGCCGCCCAACTGGGAATGCACGAGCTTCACATTCGGATAGCGGTCAAAGAAGCCACTGAAAAGCTCCCTGCTCACCGCAAGCCCCTGGTCAACGTTCCTCCCGTAGGAACGGCGCACATTGTTATACTCATAAAAGCTCCCATATTCCACCGGAACCGGCGTATGATGTACGTAGGCGTTCATCTTCAGGTCGTTCAGCTTTTCAAAAAAACCCGCGAACCGCTCATCGTCCAGATAGGCATCCCCATAGTGCGCGGAGAGCTGCACAGAGGTCATCCCCAGCTCATCATGGCAGCGCGCCAGCTCCTCCAGATTCTCCTCCGTCCCGTAAGGCGGCACTACCGCAAGCGGAATCAGCCTGCCTCCGCTTTTCCTTGCATGCTCCGCCATATGGTCATTAAAATAACGGCAAAGCTTCAGGTTCATCCATTCCTGGCAGCAGGGCGTTTTCAACAGCGCCGCGTCCACCCCTGCGCTGTCCATGTCCGCCAGCTGGTTTTCCAGAATATAATCATGCTGCGCATAGTTCAGGTTCTGATATCCCCTCGGCTTCTCCAGTACAATCTGCTTCAGGCCATCCGTCCCCGGTATCTCCCGGCAGTCCCCGTACCATCCGTCCTGCTCCGGTATCTGCTCCAGGAACTCCTTCAGGAGAGCGTCATCCTCAAACAGCTCCTCCGGAATGTAGTACATATTCGCATCAATAATCATTGTTACTCCTTTCTGCCTTTGAGAGGCGAAAAATACATATTCGTAATAGACTGTAATATTGGACATGGCTACCGGTGAGCGGCCGGAGCTGACAGGCTGCCATTTTTTAACATACCGAATATACTCCTGATCAGCACGACCGCAATCAAAAAGGTCAGCCCGTCAGAGAGCGGCATCGAATATAAAATACCATTAAGGCCAAATACCCCCGGCAGCAGCAGTGCGAAGCCCACGCCGAAGAGCACCTCACGCACCAGGGACAGGGCGGAGGACTCGAATGCCTTTCCAAGAGATTGCAGGTAAATAAAGGTTCCCTTATTAACCGTCGCCAACGGCATCAGGCAAAGGTAGGTGCGGAACGACTTCACGGCAAATTCCGTATAATACGTGCTCTCATTTGAAGCGCCGAAAATGCCGATCAGCTGTATCGGGAGAAACTCCACGATCAGCAAAGCAACAAAGCCCATGATAAATTCCGCCTTCAGCAGAAGCTTAAACAGCTCCGATGCCCGATCAAACCGCTTTGCCCCCACATTGTATCCTACGATCGGGATACATCCCGCCGCAAGCCCGACGGAAACAGAAATGACAATCTGGAAGAATTTCATCACAATTCCGATGACAGCCATGGGAATCTGCGCATACTCGGCCTGACCGAAAATGGCGTCCGCTGCCCCGTACTTCACCAGCATATTATTCACAGCCGCCATAGAAGCTACCACGGAAATCTGTGACAGGAAGCTCGTCACCCCCATCGGTACAAAACGGCGGATCAACCTGCCTGACAGGCCGAAGCTCTCCCGGCTGAGCTTCACCGCCTTCATGTGCATCAGATACCATATGGAAAGCACAGCCGTCAGGATCTGGCCTGCCACCGTGGCTACCGCCGCGCCCATCATTCCCCATTTCAGCCCATAAATGCATACCGGGTCAAAGATCAGGTTGACGACGGCGCCTGCCACCGTAGAGACCATGGCAAACCGCGGGCTCCCGTCAGAGCGGATGACCGGATTGATGCACTGCCCGAACATATAGAAAGGGATCCCCGCTGAAATCCAGGTAAAATACTCTTTCGCATACGCAAACGTTTCCTCATTGACCCGCCCGCCGAACAGCGTCAGAATCTGATCCTGGAACACAAAATACACCGCTGTCAGGATAATACTTGCCAACAGGCACAGGATGACCGCGGAGCCGATACTCTTATGGGCGTCCTCCCTGCGGTTTGCCCCCAGGCTGATGCTGACAAAGGTACAGCAGCCATCCCCAATCATCACTGCCAGGGAAAGCGCCACCACGGTCAGCGGGAATACGACATTATTCGCCGCATTGCCATATGAGCCCAGATAAGAGGCGTTCGCGATAAAAATCTGGTCTACAATATTATACAACGCTGCAATTAGCAGGGAGATAATGCAGGGCACCGCGAATTTCCGCATCAGCTTCCCCACCTTCTCCTGCTCTAAAAATACATTTGATTTCTGCTCCATGTTCCTCTCCTCCCACATTCTGATCAGCCTTTTGCTTCATTGGTTCCTTACAGCCTGAGCGCATTGCCTCTGAAGATCCGTATTTTTCTATATTTTAACAACACAAAAAAAACAGTGCAATCCGGCTTTCGTGAAAATGTAATGCAAGTTTTGCATAAAAGTTCACAATTTTCTCGAAAGCCGGACCGCACTGCCTGCTTTGCACATATATTCTGTTTCGTTTCTTCATGGCCGGTCAGGGTACCGTCCGCCGCGCTGCATGGCGGCGCTTTCCGGAAATCCCTGCGTCTCGTCAAAATCAGTCCCGCCCATACAGGTCTCTCGTATATACCTTATCCTTCACATCATCCAGGCAGCGATCATAGCGATTTGCGATAATCGCCTGGCTCTGCCGCTTAAATTCTTCCAGATCGTTGACGACCCTGCTCCCGAAGAACGTCGTGCCATCCTCCAGCGTCGGCTCATAGATAACCACTGTGGCGCCCTTGGCTTTGACACGCTTCATGATACCCTGGATACTGCTCTGCCGGAAATTATCGCTGTTGCTCTTCATCGTCAGGCGATATACCCCGACCGTCACCTGCTTCTCATTTTCCGCGTTGTAATCATTATCTTCGCTATACGAGTAGTAACCGGCCTTACGCAGCACCTGGTCGGCGACAAAATCTTTACGGGTACGGTTTGATTCCACGATCGCCTCAATCAGATTTTCCGGCACGTCAGCATAGTTGGCGAGCAACTGCTTCGTATCCTTGGGGAGACAGTACCCGCCATAGCCGAAGGAGGGGTTATTGTAGTGGGATCCGATGCGCGGATCCAGGCACACGCCGTTTATGATGGCCTGTGTATCCAGCCCCTTCATCTCAGCATATGTGTCAAGCTCGTTGAAGTAGGAGACACGCAGCGCCAGGTAGGTATTGGCAAACAGCTTGACCGCTTCCGCCTCGGTAAATCCCATAAAAAGGGTGTCAATCGGCGTTTCGTCCACAGTCTCCCCCTCGGGCACGTCTTCTTTCTTCCTGCCTTTGATTGCGCCCTCCCGGAGAAGCCCCGCGAATGTGTGGGCGGCTTTCACCAGCCTGGCGTTCTGTGTATCCGTCCCGACGATGATCCGGGAAGGATATAAATTGTCATAGAGCGCCCTGGATTCCCGCAGGAACTCCGGGCTGAACAGGATATTATCACAGTGGAATTTTTCTCTTATACCCGCTGTATAGCCCACAGGTATCGTGGACTTAATGACTATAATTGCCTCCGGATTGTATTGGATTACCAGCCTGATCACAGCTTCCACGACGCTCGTGTCAAAAAAGTTCTTCTTGCTGTCATAGTTCGTTGGCGCCGCGACGATCACGAAATCCGCTGTAGAGTATGCCTGCTCTGCATCCAGTGTAGCTGTGAGATTCAGCTCCTTCTCTCTTAAATACTTCTCTATGTACTCATCCTGGATCGGGCTCTTCTTCCGATTGATCAGGTCAACCTTCTCCGGCACGACATCCACAGCCGTCACCTGGTTATGCTGGGAGAGCAACACAGCAAGGGATAAGCCCACATACCCGGTCCCGGCTACAGCAATTTTCATGTCCATTCCCATTTACCTCTCCTTCTCTATAACCTGCCCGACCATATAGCAGACGGCCGCGATCACCATCCCGTTGATCGACGCGATGCCCCAGTGCAGCAGGTTCGCGGTCACGGCGCCGAGCACTACTCCGAGCACTGCGAACCAGTTGACCTCCCTGAGATTACTGAAATCATCGGTGTATTCCTTCTTATGCATGAAATAGTCCAGCACGAGGATGATCCCGATCGGCGGAAGCGTACAGTTCAGTACGTTCAGCCAGTTGCAGAAGTTGTAGTAGAGCCACACTGCCGCAACCGTACCGATCACGCCGGATACGAGTACCATCGGCTTTTTCTTCTGATGGAAAATATTGGAGAGGCCGAGCCCTGCCGAGTACAGTGCATTGTCGTTCGTCGTCCAGATATTGAGGCCGAGCACGAGCACCGCGAGGTAAAACAGGTTCAGGTTGATCATGACTTCAAAGATATCGTTGCCGCCGACAAAGATCGACGAGACGGCGCCGAAGAAAAACATCAGGGAGTTGCCGATGAAGAAGGCGACCACCGTCGTAACCGCGCCGACAACGCCATTCTTCGCAAAACGCGTAAAGTTCGGGGTGGCGGTACCGCCGGATACGAAGGAGCCGACCACGAGCCCTGCGCCGCCGATGACCGTCAGCGTGCCGCTTGAAACCGCAAACTGGTCGATGATCGAGCCGTCGCCCCTCTGAACCGCCATGATCATTGCCGCCGTGCCGAGGACCGCCACCAGCGGGACCGCGACGTAGCTGACAACCGTCAGGGATTGGATCCCGAAATACGCAGATCCGGTCATGCAGATACCGGCAATAATGACAAGCGCCCACTGAGCCGTGGCGCTGCCGCCGAGCAGCTCCTTCGATACCGGGATCGCGAACATCGCGATGCCGACCCCGAACCAGCCGATCTGTGTGAAGCTGATCATCGCCGACGACAGATAAGAACCTTTCCTGCCAAACGCGCGCTGCGCAAGCAGATCCATGCTCAGTCCCGTCTTTGCGCCGACGTAGCCGAGCATCCCCGTGTACATCCCCAGGATTACGCCCCCGAGCAGCAGCGCCCCCATGAATCCCCGGAAATCAAGACCGTCCGCAAGCTCCTGGCCTACCCACATACTCGCCGAGAAGAATGTGAAACCGAGCATAATCATAAACATTGTCAGGATGCTTCTCCTGCTCCCCTGCGGCACCGCGGACTCTGCGTAATCGACATCCGTCGCGGCCTTCCTCGTGTCTTTTTTCATTTTTTCTCCTCCATATTGTGTTGATGTGACCTGTCCCGCATCGGAGCATCCCTCCGGCCTTTCCGGCATCAAACCCTCTGCCCCGGAACCAGGCTGGTCAGATCATGTATTTGTGCAGCGCCAAGGAGAATTCCTGGATCCGCTCCTCAGCGATCTCACCGATTGTGACATTCTTCAGGCTCTCGATATAGCCCTGTTCCTGCTTGTACAGCCATCTTGCATTGGATTCCCGGATCAGCCCATAATGATTCAGGCGCACCCAGTCCTCATAGCTCACCGGCGTCGGATAGCCGAGCTTCTCATCCAGGAGCTCCTTCATGTCGATCTGTCCGGCACGCTCCTTGAGCCCGTTCCAGAACTCCAGCACCTCCTCGACATGCTCGCAGATCTCGTACCGGCGCGCGCCGCCGTCATAGATCACACATTTCTCGAAAAGCGGATTGCGGATCGAGAGCGTCTGCCTGCGGTATTCCGGCGCAACGATGCCGCCCTTCCAGTAGAAATCGACGCCCGGCAGATTGATCCCGGACACGCCTTTGTCCTCGTAGGTGCTGAAAATCCCCTCATAATATACCGCGATAAAGCCCTCGAACTCCGGCCAGAACTCCCGGAGCTCCACCGTCAGGCGCTCGAGCAGGCTAATCCCCTTCGTGCCGCCGATCGTAAAGATGATAATATTGCGCAGCTTCATATTATGCTCACGGTAAAAATCCGTCACATAGCGCAGGCAGTGGACCAGCGTCTCCCCGGTCGCAATGATATCGCCGATCAGCAACGTGCTGTCCGGCACCATCGTGAGCTTGCTGTACTTGATCGCGAGCCCCGCGATCTGGTCCTGCTCAAATACACGCTCGCTCGACAGGAAGCTGATGTCATGCACGCGGATATGCTCCCGGTAGCAGCTCTCCTCCAGCGGATAATTCAGCGCGCCCCTCAGGATCGAGAGAATGTTCGCGGTCGTCACCTTCTTCTGCTCCTTGAAATAGTACAGCATCTGCGAGGTCGACTGGATCAGGCAGCGGTAAACCTCGTAGCCGACGACCTCGGGGACATTGAGCAGCTTGCGCGTCTCCGCCTCCGACACGATATAATACTCATTCAGATAATCTCCGCCCTCCAGCCGATAGCAGTCAACCCCCTGCTCCGAAAATTCCGGCGCCAGCTTTACTTTGTCCCAATTCTTCATTTGCAACTCCTCCCTGTCCTGCCCCAGCAGCATGAACCCTCTCGCAGGCCTGCACTGCGAATACCTTGCCGTCCGTGCGCATAAAAACAGGCTGAACTTCGCACTGGAAGCCAGCCTATCTGCTGATTCAGTTTTGTCTGTCCGTTCCATATTCAACTGAAAAAATCATATATGAAATGGGCTTTCTTGTCAAGACCTTTTCCGACCCGATTCGCGAATGGTTCCCCGGGTTGTTACAAATCCTCCAATAAAAAGGTGGCGACCGCCAGCAGCAATATACCTCTTGCGGGCCTGCGCACAAAGGAAACGACTTTTAGTCGTTTCCTATATATCCCGCGGCCCCGTGACCGTCCCCCGGGGGCATCAGATCACGCCGAGATGCTCCAGCAGAATCTTCACTCCGAGCAGGATGAGCACAGCTCCGCCTGCCATCTCGGCTTTCGCCTTGTAGCGTGCGCCGAAGACCGTTCCGACCTTGACGCCTGCAGTCGATAAAACAAACGTGATGCACCCGATGAACGTGACCGCCGCGACGATATTCGTATCCGGCAGGAATGCAAAGGTCACGCCGACTGCGAGCGCGTCGATGCTCGTCGCGACCGCCAGCAAAAACATCGTCCTGGCATCAAGCGAGGCGTCAGACTCCTCCTCGTCCTTCGACAGCGCCTCACGGATCATATTCGCGCCGATCACAGCCAGCAGGATAAACGCGATCCAGTGGTCGACCGCCGTGATATACGAGCGGAACTGATAGCCCAACAGAAAACCGATCAGCGGCATCAGCGCCTGGAATCCTCCGAACCACACGCCACAGACCATGGCTTTCCTTAACCCGCACTTCTGAAGTGCGAGGCCCTTACAGACAGACACTGCGAACGCGTCCATCGACAATCCGACCGCCAGAATAAAAAGCTCAGCAATTCCCATACGATCCCATACTCCTTTCATCCAGAACGTGCCGGCAGCGGCTCCGCCGCTGAAATCCCTTGCCGCCCTGTATATGCAATCGGATAGGGGCGTTTATCGACCCTATCCGCCCGCGCGGCCCGTGTGCTGCGCTAGCAGCAATATACCTCGCACGGGCCTGCGCATAAAAAGCGAGACTCCATGCATAGCCACATCACCTGCTATACATGAGTCTCGTCATTTAAGACAAGCCAGACCAATCGGCCAGTATGTTGACTTGTCACATAAATTTACGCTGACTACTCCCTCACACGCTGCAATTTTCTGATGATTGTAACATGCGTCATGCGGAAAGTCAACCATAATTCACGAAATCAACCTG
>CAYRKA010000003.1:0-52379 GCA_964424785.1 uncultured Lachnospiraceae bacterium
CCGGGAGATCCGGGAACTCTTTGTGAAGCAGATCCAGGAGTGGTTCACGGAAGAGACCCGTAAAAAGAGCTGCAGAGTGATGCTGCAATAAGCGGATACCATCTCGCACGAAGAGACGCCGCGGATCTGCCTGAGAATTCTGCTTGCGGCGGCTGTGCCCGTATGTTAGAATGGACTGGTATCTGACAGGACGGAGGAAAGCGTATGATTCAGAAATTGATTGAGAATATTAAGAGGACGGGCGCGCCGGTCGTGGTCGGGCTTGACCCGATGTCCGGATTTATCCCGGAGCATATCCAGAAGGCCGCGTTCGCGGAGTGCGGAGAGACGCTTGAGGGCGCTGCGGAGGCCGTCTGGCAGTTTAACAGGGCGATTGTGGACGCGGTGTACGATCTGATCCCGGCGGTGAAGCCGCAGATTGCGATGTATGAGCAGTTCGGGCTTCCGGGGCTGGCTGTGTTCAAGCGCACCGTTGATTACTGTAAGGAAAAGGGGCTCGTCGTGATCGGCGACGTCAAGCGCGGCGACATCGGATCGACGTCGGCAGCTTATGCGACGGCGCATCTCGGACGTGTGAAGGTCGGCAGGCAGATGCTCACTCCGTTTGGCGAGGATTTTGCGACGGTCAATCCGTATCTTGGCTCCGACGGGATCCGCCCGTTTCTTGAGGTATGTAAGGAAGAAAAAAAGGGTCTGTTCATCCTGGTCAAGACCTCGAATCCTTCGAGTGGGGAATTCCAGGACAGGCTGGTTGACGGGAAGCCGCTGTATGAGCTGGTCGGTGAGAAGGTCAATGAGTGGGCGCAGGAGTGCATGGGAGAGGATTACAGCTATGTCGGAGCGGTTGTCGGGGCGACATACCCGGAGATGGGGAAGGTGCTCCGCCGCGTGATGCCGAAGTCTTTCATCCTGGTGCCGGGGTACGGCGCACAGGGCGGCAAAGCGGCGGATCTGGTGCATTATTTCAATGAGGATGGCCTGGGCGCGATCGTCAACTCGTCGCGGGGGATTATCGCCGCATACAGGCAGGAGAGATACGCGTCGTTCGGACCTGAGCATTTCGCGGATGCGAGCCGCCAGGCTGTGAAGGATATGATTGCGGACATCGGACAGGCGCTTGCGGCGAGGCCTGCGTGTGAATAAGGAGTGCAGAATGGGAGAGAAATACAGGGAGAGGGCTGCCGTCCTGGGTCAGGAGGAGCTTGGCGGGCAGATTTACAGTATGTGGCTGCAGACAGGACGGATCGCGGCGGCTGCCGTGCCGGGGCAGTTTATCTCCGTCTACAGCAATGATTCGGGCAGACTGCTCCCGCGGCCGATCAGCATCTGCGAGACAGACCGGGCGCGGGGAGCAATCCGCATTGTATACCGCGTTGCGGGAAAGGGTACGGAGGAATTCAGCCGCTGCAGAGCCGGGGATGAGCTCGATCTTCTCGGGCCGCTTGGCAATGGTTTTCCGCTGGATCGCTGCGGCAGGGGCCGGAGGGCATTCCTGGTTGGCGGCGGGATCGGCGTGCCCCCTTTGGTACAGCTCTCAAAGGAGCTGGAGGGCGAGGTACAGGTGGTTGCCGGATACCGTGATGCGAATCTGTTCCTGGCGGATGAGCTGTCACAGAACGGCAAACTGTACGTCGCGACAGAGGATGGGAGCTTTGGGACGAAGGGCAATGTACTGGACTGCATCCGGGAAAACAGCCTGACGGCAGACGTGATCTATGCGTGCGGGCCGACACCAATGCTGCGTGCAGTCAAGTCATATGCTGTAGCGCAGGGGATCGAATGCTGGCTCTCGCTGGAGGAGCGGATGGCCTGCGGGATCGGCGCCTGCCTGGCCTGCGTCTGCAGGTCGGCGGAGATTGACAGTCATTCTCAGGTGAAGAACAAGAGAATCTGCAAAGAGGGTCCGGTGTTTAACGCGCTGGACGTGGAGCTGTAGGGAGACAGGGAATGTACAATATGAAAGTAAACATCGCCGGTGTAGAGTTGAAGAACCCGGTGATGACAGCGTCCGGTACCTTTGGATCCGGGATGGAATACAGTGAGTTTGTCGACCTGAACCGCCTGGGGGCGGTTGTGACGAAGGGCGTTGCGAATGTGCCATGGCCGGGCAACGAGACGCCGCGCATCGCAGAGATCCGGGGCGGCATGATGAACGCGATCGGCCTGCAGAACCCGGGGATCAACACATTCTGTGCGCGGGATCTGCCGTTTCTGCGGCAGTATGACACTGCAGTCATCGTCAACGTCTGTGGGAAGACGGCGGCAGATTACTGTGAGGTGGCCGAGCGGCTGGCGGATGAGCCGGTTGACCTGCTTGAAATCAATATTTCGTGCCCGAATGTCGGATGCGGAGGGATCGCATTCGGACAGGATCCACATGCGGTTGAGGCGATCACGCGGGAGATCAAGGGTCACGCGAAGCAGCCGGTGATCATGAAGCTGAGCCCGAATGTGACGGATATCACAGAGATTGCGCGGGCCGCGGAGGCCGGAGGGGCGGACGCGGTTTCCCTGATCAATACACTGACCGGCATGAAGATCGATGTGAACCGCCGCACGTTTGCGCTTGCCAACCGCACCGGGGGCGTCTCAGGCCCGGCGATCCATCCGATTGCGGTGCGCATGGTATATCAGACAGCGCAGGCTGTGAAGCTCCCGGTTATCGGGATGGGCGGTATCGCGACAGCCGAGGATGCCCTGGAGATGATTCTCGCAGGGGCGACCGCCGTGGCGGTAGGCACAGCCAGCTTCCGAAATCCGGGGACTGTGCTGGAAGTGATCGACGGGATCGCGGACTATATGGAGCGCCAGGGCGTCGCGGACATCCGGGAACTGGTCGGGGCGGTACGCTGAAGGTTTGCCACGAAGCTGTAATCAGCGGAGATGATAAGTCCTGCGGCGGTTTCGCAGGAAGCGAACAGGAGGGTTTGAATCATATGGAACAGTACAAACAGGAATTCATCGAATTTATGGTTGATTGCGAGGTGCTCCGCTTTGGGGACTTTGTGACGAAGAGCGGACGGAAGACGCCGTTTTTTGTGAATACAGGCTTCTATCGTACCGGTACGCAGCTCCGCAGGCTCGGAGAGTATTACGCGAGGGCGATCTACGACGCGTTCGGTCTGGATTTCGATGTCCTGTTCGGGCCTGCGTACAAGGGGATCCCGCTCAGTGTTGCCGCCACGACGGCGATCAGCGCACTTTATGGCAGGGATATCCGATACTGCTCGAACCGCAAGGAAGCCAAGGACCACGGCGACAAGGGCATTTTGCTGGGCAGCCCGATCGTGGATGGCGACAAGGTAGTCATCATTGAAGATGTGACGACTGCAGGCACGTCGGTCCAGGAGACGCTGCCGGTCATCCGGGCGCAGGGAGATGTCGATGTGCTCGGACTTGTCGTGTCGGTGGACCGTATGGAGAGAGGGCAGGGCAGCAAGAGCGCGCTCGCTGAGATTGAGGAGAAGTATGGGCTGAAGACTACTGCGATCGTCACGATGGCGGAGGTCGTGGAACATCTCCACAACAGAGTTTACAAGGGAAAAGTGATCATCGATGATGACAGGAAGGCAGCGATTGACGCATATTATGAACAGTACGGTGTGTGAACCGGGGAGGCAGAATGATGAGCGAAAAACTATTTAAAAAGATCCGATTGGCGGGTATCTGGAATCTGGTCATAGGGATTGTAGTCCTTATAACGGGAATCACGTCAGGCATCCTGATGCTGATCAGTGCAGCCCGCCTGCTGAGAAGCAAGGATGAAGTGGTGATCTGATGGCCGCGGTGAAAAAGGGAATCAGGATTTCCGGCGTCTGCCTGTTCTGCCTCTACGTTGCGGGGCTCGTGTATTACCTGTTCTTCGCCGAGAGCTATGGCCGAGGGGGCAGGATTGCATACAGCTACAATGTCCTCCCGTTCCGTGAGATCAGGAGGTACCTGACCTGCTGGGAGGTGCTCGGGGCGAGGGCGGTATTCCTGAATCTGGCCGGGAACATCATCGGGTTCCTTCCGTTTGGCGCACTGCTTCCGCTGCTTAGCCGCAGCGTGCGCCGCGGCTGGAAGGTGGCGGCGCTGAGCTTTGAGATCAGCGCCCTGATTGAGGTGTCGCAGTTCATATTCCGGGCGGGCTGCTTTGATGTGGATGATATGATCCTGAATACTCTCGGCGGTTTCCTGGGATATCTGTTGTTTGCACTGGCACATATGTGTTTCGGGAGAGTGGCAGGCAGGCTGCGAAGGGAGAGGTGACATGGCGAAAAAACAGGTTTATTCCTTTGTGGAAAAGAAATATTCCGCGAACAGCATTGCTTCCGCTGTGCTCAGTATCGGTTCCCTTTTCGTATTGCTTGCCGTATTGGGTGCTTCCTTTTTTATGAAGGGGAGAGCCAGCTCATGGATCGGGGCGGTAGGATTCACCGGGATTGTGATGGCGGCCTGCGGGCTGCGTTACGGGTTCGTCGGATTCCGGGATGAGTGCAAATCTTATTTTTGCAGCAAGCTGGGCACGATAGCCGGGACGGTTGCGATCGTGGCGTGGTTTTTTATTGTATGTATCGGAATTGCCAGATAGCCTGTGGGAAGACGGCTGTCAGAAAGGAGACATGAGGAGAGCATGGGGCATGAAAATCTTGATGAAAGTTATCTGAGGGAGCGGTACGGCCTTGCGCTGGAGCGGATTCGCGGAATCTGCACAGAGGAGACGGCAGCCGCGCCTTTTTGCGTTTATTTCCAGCGTGTTGCATCGTTTCTGGTACAGATCGGGAAGCTGGAACAGGAGGTCAGCTCCGGTGCGGTGCAGGGTTATTCGCTGGAGCAGTGGCAGAGGCAGAATTATGAACTGTATGCAGATATTTTGCCGGGGCATTACAGTGAGAGCTTTGGCAATCCGGCATATGCGGTCAGTGTGTTGGGAGAGGTCCACGGGCGTATCCTGAGCTTCCTGTACACGGAGCTGCGCGGGAGCATTGTCTATGCGTTTGAGCAGAGGCTGGAGGAGCTGGTGGTCCTGCTTGAGCTTTTTATCGAGATCTACAATCGGTTCGAGAGGGAAACCCCGGACTACAAGGAGATTCAGCAGATTGTATACTGGTATGCGAGTGATTACAGCGATTTGTTCGTTGCGCGCAGGATCCGGGAGGGTGTGGATCCGTCGCTTGATTTTGCCGTGCGGATCATTATGGACTCTGATCTGTCGGATTTGCGTTACCTCTATCAATATGGGGAATATGTCACGGAGAATGAGCTGCGTATGGCAAGATTCCTGGATTCATTGCCGGAGGAGACGGTTGCGGCCATGGCGGACACCTATACAGAGGGATATCGCATCGGGTTTGCCGCAACGGGGAAGGATATCACGAAGAAGCGCACGGTGAATCTACAGTATCAGCTCGGCTTTGAGCGAATGATCCGGCGCGCGATTCAGAATTTCCGGCAGATGGGCCTTGAACCGGTGATTTACCGCGCAGCTGTCAGCACCGTGAACAAACGCCAGCATCTGCGTATCGGCTATACGGGCGCGGTTCCGAACAAGCAGTTCGATTATGACCACAGGGCTGACAGCGCGATTTACTTTGATAAGAAGTTTGTCGAGCGCAAGCTTGGCGTGATGCGCACGGCATACGAGGAATACCGGGAACTTGCGGCACAGCATGGCGGCCCTGCCGTCGTGGAGGTGTTCGGGGAGACGCCGTTTGTTCCGGCTGTGAATCCGGCGGCTTACCGCCTGTCCCCGAAACAGCAGAAGCTTTCGGCTGAGGCGGATAATGAAGCGTCACAGCTTTCCAATCAGTATATTGTTGAGAAGGAGCGCAGCTTCACGATCATCGCGTTCCCGGTGCCGGAGATTGGGGAGCAGTTTGAGGAGATATTCGCAGAGACGGTACGCATCAATACCCTGGATTATAAGCTGTACCAGAGGATCCAGCAGGTGCTGATCAATGCGCTTGACCAGGGCATAGCGGTACACATCAAGGGGAAGGACGGCAACCGCACAGACCTGACCGTCGCCTTGAAGGAACTTCACGATCCGGGTAAAGAGACTTTGTTTGAAAACTGTGTTGCCGATGTCAACATCCCGGTCGGCGAGGTCTTCACCTCACCGAGGCTCATGGGAACAAACGGTACGCTGCACGTGCAACAGGTATATCTCGGAGAGCTGCGCTATGAGGATCTTGTGGTTGAGTTCCGTGATGGGATGATCAGCAATTATGGCTGCTCCAACTTTGATACGCCGGAGGAGAACCGCGCGTATTTCTTTGAGAATGTGATGCACCATCACGACACGCTCCCGCTCGGTGAGTTCGCGATCGGGACCAATACGACGGCCTATGCGATGGCGCAGAAGTATGGGATAGCGGATAAGCTGCCGATCCTGATCGCGGAAAAGATGGGGCCGCACTTTGCCGTCGGCGATACTTGCTATAGCTGGGAGGAGGATACGCCTGTCTACAATGCGGACGGCAAGGAAATCATCGCGCGGGACAATGAGGTGTCGCTTCTGCGCCGCGAGGATCCGTCGAAGGCTTATTTCAACTGCCACACCGATATCACAATCCCGTATGAGCAGCTTGGGTGCATTGAAGTCATCCGCCCGGACAATTCGCGTATCCTGCTGATTGAGGACGGACGCTTTGTCCTTGCCGGCACGGAGGCGCTCAATGAACCATTGAACAAAAAGTGAAACAGTGAGAAAAGCCATTGACAATACATTGAGAAATGCTTATAGTAAACGACATAAATCATACCGTTTATTATGAAATCCGTGGGCTTTCATGCGAAGTGGTACGTTCAAAGCGCATGGGGGTTTTATTATGCACACAGGGCGGTTATGAAATAACAGAGAAGGGAGCACTGCAATGGCAAAGGTAGGCATTGTGATGGGCAGCGATTCCGATATGCCTGTGATGAGCAAGGCTGCAGATATACTGGAGAAATTCGGAATCGAGTATGAGATGAAGATTATTTCGGCACACAGGGAGCCGGATGTATTTTTTGAATATGCGAGGACTGCGGAACAGAAAGGGTTCAAGGTGATTATCGCCGGAGCGGGCATGGCGGCGCATCTGCCCGGTATGTGCGCGGCGATTTTCCCGATGCCGGTGATCGGGATCCCGATGCACACGACGTCGCTCGGGGGCATGGATTCGCTCTGTTCGATTGTACAGATGCCGTCCGGGATCCCGGTGGCTACGGTAGCGATCAATGGCGGCGCGAATGCAGGGCTCCTGGCGGCGAAGATCCTTGCGACCTCAGATCCGGAACTCCTTCAGAGGGTCAAGGACTATGCGGCGGAGCTGAAGGAGCAGGTTGAGATGAAGGATGCGAAGCTGCAGGAGGTCGGATACAAGGCATACACGAAGTAGGTTCCGGATCAAGCTGTAGAAAGTATGCGCAAGGGAGGACAAGCATGGATTACAAAAATGCGGGCGTTGATATTGAGGCGGGCTACAGGTCTGTGGAACTCATGAAGGAACACGTGAAGCGGACGACGCGTGAGGAAGTGCTGGGAGGATTAGGCGGCTTTTCAGGCGCTTTTTCACTCGCGAGGATTCAGGAGATGGAGGAGCCGGTGCTCCTGTCCGGCACGGATGGCTGCGGCACGAAGGTGAAGCTGGCCTTTCTCCTGGATAAGCATGATACGATCGGGATTGATGCGGTCGCGATGTGTGTGAATGATATTGCCTGTGCAGGCGGGGAGCCTTTGTTTTTCCTGGATTATATTGCGTGTGGGAAGAACTTCCCGGAGAAGATCGCCTCGATTGTGGGCGGGGTCGCCGAGGGCTGTGTCCAGGCCGGCTGCGCGCTGATTGGCGGTGAGACGGCGGAGCATCCGGGACTGATGCAGGAGGATGAATATGATCTTGCCGGTTTCGCGGTGGGCGTCGTGGAGAGGAAGGAACTGATCACGGGTGAGACGATCCGACCGGGCGACGTACTGATCGGCATTGCCTCGACCGGCGTACACAGCAATGGCTTCTCACTGATCCGCAAGGTGTTCCCGATGGATGCGGGCTCTTTGAATACGTACCATGAGGAACTCGGCAGGACGCTTGGAGAGGCGCTGCTCGCCCCGACACGTATCTATGTGAAGGCGCTCCACCGTGTGAAGGAAGCCGGAGTGGTGGTTAAGGGCTGCAGCCACATCACAGGCGGAGGCTTCTATGAGAATATCCCGCGGATGCTGCCGGACGGAGTACGGGCTGTGATCCGCAAGGACAGCTACGAGGTACCGGCGATCTTCCGGATGCTGGCGAAGGAAGGCAGCATTGAGGAGCAGATGATGTACAATACGTTCAATATGGGGATCGGCATGGTGCTGGCGGTTGACCCGGCGGATGTGGCTGTGACGATGGCTGCGCTGGCTGAGGCAGGTGACACGGCTTATGAGATCGGCTGCGTCGAGGCAGGGGAAAAGGGAGTAACGATATGCTGAAGCTGGCAGTAATGGTATCAGGCGGAGGGACGAACCTGCAGGCGATTCTGGACGCGATCGCCAGCGGAGAGGTCACGAACGCCAGAGTGGTGAAAGTAATCAGCAATAACAGCCGGGCATACGCGCTTGAGCGTGCTGCGAAGGCCGGTATCCCTTCCCTGTGCGTGACACGGAAGGAGTTTCCTGTACCGGAGCAGTTTGACCAGGCGCTGCTTGCCGCGCTGAAGGAGTGTGGAGCGGATCTTGTCGTCCTCGCAGGCTGTCTTGTCGTGATTCCTCAGTCTGTCGTAGATGCGTTCCCGAACCGCATTATCAATATCCATCCTGCGCTGATCCCTTCGTTTTGCGGGACAGGTTATTATGGACTGCGCGTCCATGAGGCTGCGCTCGCGCGCGGCGTGAAGGTGACGGGAGCGACGGTTCATTTTGTGGATGGCGGCACGGATACCGGGCCGATCATTTTGCAGAAGGCCGTGGAAGTGCGCGATGGCGATACGCCGGAGCTTCTGCAGCGCAGGGTGATGGAGCAGGCTGAGTGGATTATCTTGCCGCGTGCGATTGACCTGATCGCGAACGGCAGGGTGGCGGTAGAGGATGGCAGGGTGAGGATCCGGGAGACTGAGTGACAGCTGATGTGAATCCCCACCATTTGCAGGATGGAGGACGAAAATGAAGGTATTGATAGTTGGGAGCGGAGGAAGAGAGCACGCGATTGCGTGGAAGGTGGCGCAGAGCCCAGGAGTGGACAAGATTTACTGTGCTCCTGGCAATGCGGGGATCGAGGAGTATGCCGAATGCATCGACATCAAAGCGATGGAGTTTGATGCGCTCGCGGCGTTCGCGAAGGAGCACGAGGTGGATCTGACTGTAGTCGGGATGGATGACCCGCTGGTCGGCGGGATTGTGGACGTATTTGAGGCACAGGGGCTGCGCGTGTTCGGGCCGCGCAAAAATGCGGCGATCCTCGAGGGTTCCAAGGCGTTTTCCAAGGATCTGATGAAGAAGTACGGGATTCCGACGGCAGCCTATGAGAATTTTACGGACGCGCAGGAGGCTCTCCGGTATCTTGAGACCGCGAAATACCCGATTGTACTGAAGGCGGATGGCCTCGCGCTTGGCAAGGGTGTGCTGATCTGCAACACGCCGGAGGAAGCACAGGACGGTGTACGTGAGATCATGACAGACAGGAAATTCGGCAGTGCGGGCAACTGTATGGTGATCGAGGAATTCCTGACGGGGCGCGAGGTTTCGGTCCTCTCGTATGTGGACGGCAGGACAATCAAACCGATGGCCTCGGCGCAGGACCACAAGCGTGCGGGCGACGGGGATACGGGCCTGAATACGGGCGGCATGGGGACCTTTTCGCCGAGCCCGTTCTATACGCCGGAGATTGATGCGTACTGCATGGAGCATATTTTCCAGCCGACGGTCGACGCGATGGCGGCGGAGGGCAGGGAGTTTAAGGGAATCATTTTCTTCGGGCTGATGCTGACTGCGGACGGGCCGAAGGTCCTGGAATATAACGCACGGTTCGGGGATCCGGAGGCACAGGTCGTCCTGACCAGGATGAAGACGGATATTATCGATGTGTTTGAAGCCTGCATAGACGGGACACTTGACCGGATTGACCTGCAGTTCGAGGACAATGCGGCGGTCTGTGTCGTGCTGGCATCTGACGGTTATCCGGTCAGCTACCAGAAGGGATATCCGATCGATGGCCTGGATGCATTCCGTGGGAGGGACGGTTATTATGTTTTCCATGCTGGGACGGCGAAAAGGGACGGCAGGATTGTCACGAATGGGGGGCGTGTGCTCGGCGTGACGGCGACAGGCGCCGACCTGCAGGAGGCCCGCCGGAATGCTTATCATGCGGTGGACTGGGTATCTTTTGAAAATAAGTTTTACAGGCATGATATAGGAAAAGCGATTGACGAGGCATGAATTGTGCCGAACCCCATGCGCGTTGCGTACCATTGTGTATGAAAGTATAACTGCGCATGGTTTGGTTTATCCCTGAACTCAGTTTTCCGCTTCGCGGAAAATGGTACTTTCATAGTAAAAGGAGAAGATCATGAAGAATAGCAAACGCAGATTTCTGGAGGCGGTTCTGCTTGCGGCTGTAATGCTCTGGATTTGCAGCACTGCTGCGATCGCGGAGGGCGCTTCCGGGGACAATTCCCTGGCTTCACTTGGAATTATTACAGAGGGTGTACAGGTATCGCCGGAATTTTATTACAGTACGATTGAGTATAATGTCACGGTCCCGGCCGGGACGCAGAAGCTGGAGCTGGAGCCGGTGACATCCAATGAGAATGCATGGATTGTGGATATTACCGGCACAGAGCTCACAAATGGCGAGACGACAGTTGTGATCACTGTATCGGCGGAGAACGGCAGCCAATACAGCTATTATCTCTATGTGACAGAGGAAGCAGGCGCAGAGGCTGCCGCGCCAGTGGCAGCTGAGACGGAGCCGGAGACACAGCCGGTGACAGAGACGGAGACGGAGACAGAGACAGAGGATCCGCGCTATGTCCGTGTCGACCGCAATTCCCTGCAGGAGGCCGAGAATACGATCTCTGCGCTGAAGCAGGAAACAAGCAGCTACCGTGACCGGGCCGGGATCCTTATGAAAATCCTGTATGGTTTGATCGGTTTCTGTGTAATCCTGCTGTTTGTTGTGATCAATCTCCTCCTCAAGAAAAAAGATCTGAAGACAGAACTCGAGAATTACAGAGGCTATGGCTATGGCAGCCGCATGGACGCAGGGGAACCCGCACCGGCCCCGGAAAAGAAGCGCAGGAAGAAGAAGCAGCCTGCACGGGGCGAGGAGCCATATCCACAGGAGGAGTATTCCCAGGGAGCATATCCGCAGGAAGAGTATGGGCAGCCACATGAAGCTTCTCATGATAACAGGAATGGAAATGGGCGTTTCACGGATACGCGGCCGGATCCGCAGGGCAGCTCTCCGTATGAGGAAGAGGATACAGTGCCAAAGCCCGCGAAAGCGAAAAAACGCACCAGAAAGCTCCCGGAGTATCAGAGGCCGGAACCTGCGCCGCAGTATCAGCCGCCGCAGGATGGCAAAATTTCCGATAATGTTGAGATTACGATGATTGATCTGTAGGAGACAGCGCAGGATTCCCGTGCATACATGGTTGGCTGGGTTGCTGCCTGCCGGGATCAGGTGTCTGGATGGCTGCCGGTAAAGCGCAATGAGCGCTTCCGGCAGTTTTGCGCACAGGGCCGCGAGGGGCGGATTGCCGCTGATGCAGCGCGTGTGCCGTGGGGACGGATAGGGCCGATGGCTCTTCCATGTCCGATTACAAGGAGGAAACGCCATGCTGATTGAAATTGATTTTCAGAGTGAGGAAGCGATATATATGCAGCTCCGAAATCAGATTGTTATGGGGATCGCCACTTCGATGATTCATGAGGGCGATCCGCTGCCGTCGGTGCGTCAGCTTGCAGGTGATATCGGCATCAATATGCATACGGTCAACAAGGCGTATTCAGTGCTGCGCCAGGAAGGATTCGTGACGATTGACAGGAGAAGAGGTGCTGTGATAGCGGTCGATGCGGATAAACTGGAGGCTGTCCGCGAACTTCGCGCACGTTTCGAAGTGTTGATCGCGAAGGCAATCTGTAAGGGAATTACGCGCGGCGAAGTACACGGGATGGTGGATGAAATATACGACAGCCTGCTGCAGGACAGGATTAGAGAGAAGGAGCTATAAAACGTTTTATCAGGAGGATGACTTATGCAGGACCATTATACAAAAAGCGCGCAGGCAGCGATCAGATTTGCCGGAAAGGCTGCAAAGTCCAGCGGCCAGGGATATATCGGTTCTGAACATCTGCTGCTTGGGCTTGTACAGGAGACGGATGGTGCGGCAGGCGCGTTGCTGCGTGCCCATGGCGTTACAGACGAGAAGCTTATGGGGCTGATCGGCAGGCTGATCGCGCCGGAGGAGGCCGTACAGACGGAGGAGAAGGAGAACTGGACGCCGCGAGCCCAGAATATTCTGCGGGACAGTGCGGATATCGCGCAGCTTCTCGGCAATGAGGAGATCGGGACAGAGCATATCCTGTTCGCTATACTCGGAGATGTGGAATGCGTTGCGGCGAGGCTACTGCACACGCTCGGCGTCAATCTTCAGAAGCTTTACACGGATCTCGTCGAGGTATCGGGAGTGCCAGAGGAAAAATACAAGGATCTTGTCCGCATCGCGCGCGCCGACAGCAATTCGGATTCGGCGACGCCGGTGCTTGACCAGTACAGCCGTGACCTCACAGCGCTTGCGGCGGCCGGACGGCTCGATGTGACGGTAGGCCGGGCACAGGAGACGGAACGGATTATCCAGATTCTGAGCAGGCGGACGAAAAATAATCCCTGCATTGTCGGGGAACCGGGTGTTGGCAAGACGGCAATTGTCGAGGGGCTCGCACAGAGAATTGTGCGCGGCCAGGTGCCGGAGCCGCTGCAGGATAAGCGCGTCGTCACTCTCGATATCGCCGGTATGGTGGCGGGCAGCAAATACCGCGGTGAATTTGAAGAACGCATCAAGAAGCTGATCCGCGAGGTAGCTGACAGCCACGAAGTACTGCTTTTTGTGGATGAGCTTCATACGATCATCGGGGCGGGTGGAGCTGAGGGAGCGCTTGACGCTTCCAATATCCTGAAGCCTTCCCTTGCGCGCGGTGAGCTGCAGCTCATTGGCGCGACGACACTTGAGGAGTACAGGAAGTACATCGAGAAGGATCCGGCATTGGAGCGCAGGTTCCAGCCGGTTCAGGTCGAGGAGCCGTCGCAGGAGGAAACGATTGAGATCCTGCGGGGGCTGCGGCCTGCATACGAGCGCCATCACAGCGTACAGATTACGGATGAGGCGCTGCTCGCGGCTGTGAAGTTGTCAAAGCGGTACATTAATGACCGTTTCCTCCCTGACAAGGCGATCGACCTGATCGATGAGGCGTCGGCGCGCGCGCAGCTTGACGGTTATAAGCTGTCGGCGCAGACGGCCGCCCTGCAGGAGCAGTATGAGGAGGCTGTGCGCAGCCGTGAACAGGCGCTGCGCGAAGGCAGTATTGAGGATGCGCGTGCATTCAACCATAGGAAGGAGGAACTCGAGGAGAAGCTGGATCGCAAGCAAAAGCGCCGCAGTGCGAAGACAGCGGGCCGCAGGCCGCTTGTGACAGAGGACGAAGTCGGGAGGATTGTCTCTCTGTGGACCGGAATACCGGTCCAGAGGTTGCAGGAACAGGAAGGGAAAAAGCTCCTGAAGCTTGACCAGCTCCTGCACGAGCGGATTATCGGCCAGGACGAGGCAGTGCAGGCTGTTGCGAAAGCGATCCGCAGGAGCCGGGCAGGACTGAAAAGCCCGTCGCGTCCGATCGGCTCGTTCCTTTTCCTCGGACCGACAGGCGTCGGCAAGACGGAGCTGTCCAAGGCACTCGCAGAGGTAGTATTCGGGAGCGAACAGTCGATGATCCGCGTCGATATGTCGGAGTATATGGAGAAGCACAGTGTCTCGAGGCTGGTCGGCTCGCCTCCCGGATATGTCGGTTACGATGAGGGCGGGCAGCTCAGCGAGAAGGTGCGGCGCAATCCGTATTCGGTTGTGCTCTTTGACGAGATCGAGAAGGCGCATCCGGACGTGTTCAATATCCTGCTGCAGGTGCTCGACGAAGGGCATATCACGGACGGGCAGGGTCGGAAAATTGATTTCAGGAATACGATATTGATCATGACGTCCAATGCCGGCGCGCAATCGATCGTTGCGCCGAAGCATCTCGGATTTGGCGCCGGCAATGATGCGAAGAAGAACTATGAGTCCATGAAGAGCAGCGTAATGGAGGAGGTGCGCCGGATCTTCAAGCCGGAGTTCCTCAACAGGATCGATGAGATGATCGTCTTCCATTCGCTGGACGAAGATCATATCCGCAGCATTGCCGGGCTGCTGCTTGGCGAGCTGCAGAAACGCTGCCTGGAGCAGATGGAGCTTGTGCTGAAGATCAGCCCGACTGTGAAGCAGCAGATCGCGAAATCGGGCTTTGACCCGAAATACGGTGCGAGGCCGCTGCGCCGCGCCGTACAGAGCCAGGTCGAGGACGCGCTTGCGGAGGAGATTCTCTCAGGGCGCGTGAAACGAGGGGATACGGTACACGTTTCCTGCCGGAAGGGGAAGATCGGATTTACCGCGGAGGAGAAATCCATAATCGGATAGGGTAGATGTTTCCTGTGGCATAAAACACTGGCGGATTACGTCACTTTATGGTAAACTGAGGGCGGGGAATCCCCCGGCAGGGCAGGTACACACAGACTGTTTAAACTGCATAAGAAGAATCAGGAGGGCATGAAAATGTCAGGTATCAAAGAGCTTATACGTACAGAAGCGGATGGGACACTGAGTTTTGGGGATTATGCACTTGCGGAGAAGTCCAAACGTTCCGATTTTGAACATGACGGAGATCTGTATAAGGTAAAAACCTTTGCTGATATTACCAAACTTGAGAGGAACGGTATGTTCGTCTACGAGTCGGTCCCGGGTACAGCCGTACACAATTTTTACGCTACGGAGAACGGTGTCTCGTTCGAGGCGGAAGCGGAAAAGGATGTACAGATTATCCTCGGTATGGAGGAGGACGCGCAGTACAAGATTTACATCAGCGATGAGAATGTCGGCACGATGGAGACAAAGATGGGCGGCAAGCTTGTGCTCAGTGTTGAGACTGGTTCGGCGGGCCCGGTTTCCGTAAAGGTTGTGAAGCTGTAAATGGCAAAGGCAAAAAATGTTTTTTTCTGTCAGAGCTGTGGCTTTGAATCTGCCAAATGGATGGGTCAATGCCCGGCTTGTAAGGAGTGGAATTCGTTTGCGGAGGAGCCGATTATAAAGAAAGCAAATTCCGGGGGTGCGCCGCGTGCACCGGCGCACCCCCGGACGCTCTCCCAGATTCAGATCAGCGAGACAGCGCGCGGGGCGACCGGGATGGCGGAGCTCGACCGTGTGCTCGGCGGAGGGATCGTGCAGGGATCGCTCGTGTTGGTCGGCGGCGACCCAGGCATTGGCAAATCCACGCTGCTGCTGCAGATGTGCCGCAATCTCTCACAGGCGGGACGCAGTGTCCTGTATATTTCAGGTGAGGAATCCCTGCAGCAGATCCGTATGAGGGCGCAGCGCATGGGTACTTTTTCAGAGCAGCTCAAGGTGCTGTGTGAGACGAATCTTGAGGACATCCGCGAGACGATCACGAGGGAGCATTCGGAGGTCGTGATTATTGACTCGATCCAGACGATGTACAATGAGAATGTCACCTCAGCCCCCGGCAGCGTGTCGCAGGTGCGGGAGAGTACAGGCGTACTGATGCAGATCGCCAAGGGGATGAATATTTCGATCTTTATCGTTGGCCATGTGACGAAAGAGGGCGTTGTCGCGGGGCCGCGCGTGCTCGAGCATATGGTCGATACTGTGCTGTATTTTGAGGGTGACCGCTATGCGTCCTACCGGGTGCTGCGTGCCGTCAAGAACCGTTTCGGCTCGACGAACGAGATCGGCGTTTTTGAGATGCGGGAGAGCGGGCTTGTGGAGGTAGCGAATCCTTCCGAGTATATGCTTGAGGGCAAGCCGGAGGGCGCATCAGGGTCGGTCGTTGCCTGCACGATGGAAGGAACGCGCCCTGTCCTTCTGGAGGTACAGGCGCTCGTGTGCAGGAGCAATCTTGCGTTTCCGCGCAGGACAGCGGCCGGTACTGATCTCAACAGGGTCAATCTGTTGATGGCCGTTCTGGAGAAACGTGCCGGGCTCGCGCTTTCATCGTGTGACGCCTATGTGAACATCGCGGGTGGTATCCGCATGAATGAGCCGGCACTTGACCTCAGTATTGTACTGGCGATCGCGTCAAGCATGAAGGATCAGCCGGTAGATGAGAAGACGATCGCGTTTGGCGAGGTGGGCCTGAGCGGGGAGGTGCGTTCCGTCAGTATGCCGGAGCAGCGCGTCCGCGAGGCGAAGAAGCTTGGTTTTTCGGCAGTCATACTTCCGGAAGTGTGCAGGAAGCAGGCGGCACGGGTGGATGGGATACGGCTTCGCGGTGTGCGCAATGTCCGCGAGGCGATCAGGGAGATCCTTTAGGTCGGCAGCGGCTTTGCCGCTGAAATTTCCTTGCCGCCCCGTGCGCAATCGAGTAGGGAAGATGCAATCTGGCCTACTCGCCGCGCGATGGCGTGCTGCGTCAGCAGCAATATTCTTCTCGCGGGTCTGCGATCGGATAGGGGATTTTACCGACCCTATCCGCCCGCGCGGCTCGTATGCTACGTAAGCAGCAAAATACCTCTTGCGAGCCTGCGCATAAAAAAAGGAACCAGTACGGTTCCTTTAACAGGGGTTGAGAGAATCGAACTCCCACTAAGAGTTTTGGAGACTCCTGTCATACCACTTGACCAAACCCCTCTGCGCGACTCACCAGATATTTATATCATGATCTCGTCAATTTGTCAATATTTTTTTGCACCATAGTTTTGCACACAGGGCGGATAGGGGCGGTGAATCTCCCCTGTCCGGCTGTTGCAACAAGATGTATATAAGAGGAGGATTTATGACAGTAAATGAGAGAATCCAGGCGCTTCGCGCCCTGATGAAGGAGAAAGAAATCGATGCTTATCTGGTTCCGACCGATGATTTTCATGCATCGGAGTATGTCGGGGATTATTTTAAATGCAGAAAGTATATAACAGGGTTCACCGGTTCAGCCGGGACTGCTGTGATTATGCAGGATATGGCAGGGCTGTGGACGGATGGCCGCTATTTCATCCAGGCGGAGCAGCAGCTTTCCGGCAGCCGTGTGCAACTCTTTAAGATAGGTGAGCCGGAGGTGCCGACTGTACATGGTTTCCTGAAAGAAAAGCTGGCGGACGGCATGAAGCTGGGCTTTGACGGGCGGACCGTCAGTGCGAAGGAATTTGAGACATTTGAGAAGGAACTTGGCACGAAGGGCGTCTCGCTCGTATGCGACGTCGATCTGGTCGGAGAGGTATGGGCGGACCGTCCGGCGCTTTCCTGTGAACCTGTGCATGAGCTTGGCGTTGAGTGGACCGGCAAATCACGCGCTGACAAGTGCCGTGAGATCCGTTCTGAGATGGAGAAAAAGGGTGCGGATATCTTTGTGCTGACTTCTCTGGATGATATCGCGTGGCTGCTGAACATCCGCGGCGGCGATATCGAGTGCAACCCGGTGGTGCTGTCTTACCTTGCGATGACGCAGGAGGAGATCGTGCTGTTCGCGAATGAGAGGGCATTCCCGCAGGAGGTGCAGGAGGCGCTTGCGCAGGATGGAGTCATCCTGAAGCCGTACAACGATATCTATGCGTATATCGCATCCATCGAACCAGGCAAGTCGGTGCTGCTGTGCCGCGCGAAGGTCAACAGTCGCCTCGTGAGCAGCATTCCGGAGGGGGTGAAGGTGCTCGACGAAGAGAATCTGACGCTTCTGCCAAAAGCAACCAAGACAGCGACTGAGGTAGAAAATGAGCGTATCGCCCATATCCGCGACGGCGTGGCTGTGACCAGATTCATCTATTGGCTGAAGACGAATGTCGGGAAGATCCCGATGACGGAGATGAGCGCTGCGGCTTACGTCAACGAGATGCGGGCGCAGCAGGAGCATTTTATGGGGAACAGCTTTGAGCCGATTGTTTCCTACGGCCCGCATGCGGCTATGAACCATTACTCCCCGACGCCGGAGACGGATGTGCCGATCGAGGCGAAAGGATTCCTGTTGGCGGACACAGGCGGACAGTATCTCGAGGGTACGACGGATATCACACGTACGGTTGTGGTGGGGCCTGTGAGCGATGAGCAGAAGAAATATTTCACGGCTGTACTGCGCGGTATGCTGAATCTTGCGGCCGTGAAGTTCCGTTATGGATGCTGCGGGCTGAATTTTGACTATCTCGCCAGGCAGCCGCTCTGGGAGCTCGGCGAGGATTTCAACCACGGAACGGGACATGGCGTCGGATATTACCTGAATGTGCATGAAGGGCCAAACGGCTTCCGCTGGAAAGCCGTGCCGGAGCGTGATGACAGTGCTGTATTTGAGGAGGGCATGATCACTTCCGATGAGCCGGGCTACTATGTGGAGGGAGAGTACGGTATCCGCCACGAGAACCTGATCGTGTGCAAAAAGGCTGAGAAGAACCATTGGGGCCAGTTTATGTGCTTTGAGCATTTGACGATGGTTCCGTTTGACCTTGATGGCATCGTGCCGGATCAGATGACGGAAAGGGAGAGGGGACTGCTCAATCAGTACCATGCCCAGGTATATGAGACAATCTCTCCGTATCTGGAGGAGGATGTACGAGAGTGGCTGAAGGACGCGACGAGGGCAATTTGAACCAATACGAAAAGGCTGCCGGAAAAGCATTGGTTTCCGGCAGCCTGGAGATATTTTATGCACAGGCCCGCGAGAGGTCTATTGCTGCTGACGCAGCACGCTTTCGCGCGGCGAGCAGGTCAGATTGCATCCTCCCTACTCGATTCTGTCAGAAGGTTGGCTGTTCTTATTATAAAACTCCAGAAATTCCGCGATTGGAACCGGCCTGCAGCAGTAATATCCCTGGTAACAGTCACCGGACATGGTTGCGATCAGGTCATATTCTTCCTTCGTCTCTATTCCTTCCACGCAGGAGCGGATGCCCGTCTGTCTGGCGCCCTCCAGAATGCACTTCATCATGTAATAATACGACTGGTTCGTGAAAATATTCTCAAGGAAGCTGCTGGCTACTTTCAACTCATCTACAGGAAGCTGCAGGAGCAGCATCAGGGAAGAGAATCCTGTACCAAAGTCATCAATGGCAATCATCATCCCGCGGGAACGGAAAAATTTCAGTTCCTCTGAAAGATAATCGGCTCCCAGATACTTACACCGCTCTGTCAGCTCCAGGCAGAGATTCCCAGGTGCGCAGCCGGTCTCGGAAAGGATGTCAAGGACATCATCCCGGAACGTATTTTGCTCAAGCTGTGACATTGCAATATTTACATTTATAATAAAATGAGGGTCAGCCTGCCGCAGCGGCCTGGTCTCTTCGATTGCATGCCGGAGGATCCAGTTCCCTACATGGATAAATGCGGGGTCGCTTTCCAGCCATGGTATAAAGCTGTCAGGCGGAACCACACCGTATGGCTCCTGTTTCCATCGCAGGAGCGCCTCTGCGCCAATGATTTTCCCGGAAGAAAAAGAGCAGATGGGTTGATAGCATAAATAAAAATTCCTGCATCCTTCCATAACACTGCGGTGGATATCCTTATGGAGTTGGAGATTATTCAGGGTCATGTCTCCCTGAAGATCTTCGATAAATACCAGTTCCCCCCGGTTATTATCCTGCTGGGATTGTTCCATTGCATAGATCAGCCCGCTGCGGACAATATAATCATTGTACGGACGGCGCCCATCCAGCATAATGGCGCCTCCGTAAATCCGCAGAGGAATCCGGAAATTGTTGATGACAATCTTATTTTCAGCGATCTCCCGAATCCTGAGGTAAATCTCCCTGGCTTCCTCTTGATCCGAATTAAGAAGATAAAGTGCAAATTTTGCGCCATCCAGGCGGAACACCTGGCCTTTGCCGTTTACAAGCTCCCGAAGCTCCATCCCGAAAAGCCTGAGGACATGATCGCCGCCCTGGTGCCCGTACATGGCGTTCACATGGTGGAAATGCTCGATCCCTACCTTAATGATACAGGCAGCGGAGCGCTCCTCAATCAGACGGTGGATGCTCTTGGTGAATTCTGAGTTGTTGTGCAGGCTGGTAACCGGATCGACATCATCTACGATCCCATGATTGATGATGGTCCCGGCAAACAGGTCAGGTTCTGTGCCATTTCCCTTAAGAACTACGCCACGGCAGGTACATACTACATATTCTCCCATGCGGTTTTTTACCCGGTATTCCAGATTGTGGGTCGTGCTGCGTCCCGAAAAAACGGCCTCGATATTCTCGTGGTACATTTTCCGATCCTCGGGATGGATATAGGATTCCCATATGATTCCCGCATCATGCATATATTCGCCCGGCAGGCCAAAATACTTCACAGCAGAGGCAGACCATCTGGAAACCATGGTAGACATATTGCACAGATAGAGATAATTTCGTTTCGCTGTGCCGGAAAATGCCGTAAAGATCCGATCTGACAGGCCGCTGATGTCCAGCCCCTGTTCCTTTGCAATGCGCTCACTTTCCGCCAGCTCCTTTTGTATGGATTTCTCCTTCGCACCCTGGGCAGGCATCTCGATCGGCCCGTATTTGATCTTATTGCGCTCTTTGTAGCGGTACAATGCGGAATCCGCTTTACGGACCACATCATTAATATCCTGCGCAGAAGGATCATACCGTGCGTATCCTATCGAAATATATGGGAAATTTTTATCCTCTTCCCGATGCTTTGTCATCTCGGCAAGAAACTGTTCATTGAGATTGTCAATAGAAGAACACTCTTTTGATCTGAGGATTACGCTGAATTCATCGCCTCCGATTCGGTAGCATCTTCCGGATTTTCCGAAAGTATCCAGAATGATCCTGCCAATATACCTCAGGCATTGGTCACCGTAGAGATGCCCATATTTATCATTTACTGATTTCAGAGAATCAACATCCAGAAGCTCGATAACCACCGGTTCGCGCAGACCGGCCATCCGATTGTCATAGCTTGTCCGATTGAGCAGCATGGTCATTTCATCTACACGCTGGAGCATATCATTATAAAAAACATAGATCAATGTGACGATGACCGCAACCGTAAGCCATGCAGTCTTGATCGTCGTATCTGCCTGATTCACTGCAATCCCTGAGAATAGAAGCGCGAGAATCAGCACAAGAATGATGCGGTTTCTGCTCTGATACCGGCGGCAGATCGGATATCCAACCCGCAGTACACAGGCAATGACAGCCAGATATGTCAGTATATAAATCCAGTAATATGGGCCGTGGCAGAAAACTCCCTCATCATTTACATAGAAAATAAATCCTCCAAAGGCAGACCATATTTCCAATAAACAATGGATGGCCAGAAACACATGGCAGCGTTTGGTTATCGTTGCAGTCTTCTCGGAGTAATTCAGGATCTCCGAACAACACAAAGGAATCATAGGCGTAAGGGACAGCTCCACTACCTTTGTCCATACATGAACCAGCCTGAGTCTCCCGCCCTGGAGAGCTGCCATGGTTCCTGACCACTCTGCAATAATTGCCGCAATGATCATCAAATACATCACCAGGAACAGCTTTCGCTTGTGCGGGTGGATAATGTCGTTGCCATTTGTAATGATTCCAAGGATCACCATCAGGGAAATAACTTCCAGAACAATCACAGTATAATATTTTATCACGTAAACATCACCTCAATGCAAGTAATCTGGTAAAACGTCGTCAAAGCTATCTCCCTGAGCCGCGGTTTCTATTGTAGATGAGCATAAGGCCCTTGAGCAGCAGCTGGTCGTCGATGATGATGTCGCGCCTGCAATAGGGGATGATGACGCGGGCGAGCCCGCCGGTCGAGATCACCGTGCAGCGTTCACCGAGCTCCTCCTCGATGCGCTCTACCATGCCGTCGATGCTCGCAGCAGTGCTGTAGATGATGCCGCTGCGCATACAGTCGACGGTGTTCGTGCCGATCACGTGCTTCGGCGGGTCGAGCGAGATCTTCGGAAGCTGTGAGGTGCGCATGGTCAGCGAATCCAGCGAGACACGCAGGCCGGGGATGATCATGCCGCCGAGAAAGTTCCTGTTGCGGTCGACGGTTGAGACGGTCGTCGCGGTACCCATGTCGACGATGATCAGCGGGCATGGGTAGTCGTGGATGGCAGCGACAGCGTCAGCCACCCGGTCACTCCCGAGCTGCGCCGGATTGTCAAGCAGGATCCGGAGGCCGGTGCGTATGCCGGGGCCGACCACCATGATCTGCTTGCCGGTCAGGCGCATCATGGCCGCCTGCATCGTGTGTGTGACGGACGGCACGACAGAAGAGATGATCCCTCCCTCGAAAGCCCGGTGGCTGAGATTGTTCAGCTCCAGGATATTTTTGATCAGAATCGTATACTCAAGCGCTGTGGAATGCTGATTCGTGGATAACCGCTCGATAAAGAGAATGCGGTCATCCTCAAAGCATCCCAGCACAATATTGGAATTCCCGATGTCTACTGCCAGAATCATAAAGCTTCCCCCCTGAAAATCGTTATGAATTTGCAATCTGTGAGCAGTCAGGGTAACCGTATGCGCATTTTGCCGCGCGGACGGCGCGGTTGACTGCCTTGCCCATGACATAGGCTGCAATGGTACCGGCGACGTTGATATCGCAGGTAAGGCTGCCTGTGCTGACTGCATAAATGGAATCACCGTCTGCAGTGGTATGTACCGGGCGGATGGTGCGGGCGTAGCCGTTGTGTGCCATGGAGGCGATTTTGTTGAGCTGCGTCTTGTCGAACAGGCCGTTGGTGACGACGATCCCGAGTGTTGTGTTCTCATTCTTCAGGTTCGGAGAGGCGGCTGCGCTTTCCATGAGGAGTTTTTCAGATGAAAGCAGGGCGCCGTCCTTCTGCAGGCCGGCCAGCGGGGCGCCTGTATCGATATCATAGATATCCCCGAGCGCGTTGACTGCGGCGATCGCCCCGATTTTCAGTTCGCCCGACCGGACAGCATAGCAGCCGATGCCGCTTTTCATAGCGTGCCCGGGTCCCAGGAGCTTTCCGACGGTACAGCCGGTACCGGCTCCGACATTCCCCTCCTGCATCGGCTCGTTTGATGCATGCTCACATGCCTCATATGCCATGCCCTGGTCCGGCCTCACATCCACGCGGCCGACCGGGAGGTCAAACAGCGAGGACTGGCATACGAGAGGAATCTTTGTCACACCAACATCGAGCCCGATCCCGCGCCCCTCAAGATAGCGCATAACGCCGCCCGCCGCGTCCAGCCCGAAAGCGGAACCGCCGGAAAGCAGAATCGCGTGGATCCCATCCGCGGCTGCGGTGGGAAACAGGAGCGGCGTCTCCCGGGAGGCAGGGCCACCGCCGCGGATATCGACACCTGCCGGGCTGCAGTGCTCAAACAATACGACGGTACAGCCTGTGCCGCCCTCCTCATTTTGTGAGTGGCCAACCTGAAAGCCGCCGACCTCCATGAAATTGATTTCTTCCATAATAGCTTAATACTCCTTATAATCGATTGAGACGGTGCGCGTCTTCGCGTCAGGTCAGATATGGAATGCCTTTTTTAATGCTTTGCAGACTGCGGTGCCGATGACGAGGGCGGAGATCGCCTCCAGGACGGCATTGACCGCCACAGTTGCAAAAATAAAACCGAGAAAGTAAATACCGCCTTTCCCTGTGTACTGATATGCCTCCATCAGGGTAGACTGGAAGATCGTACACATACATACCAGGTACAGGATCGTATTCGTAAGTGGTGTGACGAGGCAGGAGACGGCAATGCTCCAGCTATCCCTGTGGTCCAGCTTCCGGAGTGCCGGGTAAAGCAACGCCGGTACGACTCCGACGAGCACACGCGGTACAATACAGCAGAAGATTGTCCCAAGCGGATTCAGACTGAGCATGAGCGCACCCATCGGGCTCATGCCGAAGCACTGGACCAGGCTCGTCAGGCCGAACACAAGCCCCAGGAAGGCGCCGGCCTTTGCGCCCAGCAGGATCGCGCCGATGGCGACGGGGACTACGATAAAGGTGATTTCCACCGTGCCGGTCCTCAGATATCCGAGAGGGGTGAAGGCCATCAGGACGATGATGACGGTCAGAAGCGCAAGCTGAGTCATTTGTTTCACATTTGATGCCAAGTTTCTGTTCATATTTCGTTTTCCTCCTTGTTATTATTCCCTTTCAGAGAGAGGACTGCAGCGGTATCTGAACGCTTCGGAACCGTGCGCGGCTTCGGCCCGGAAGGTGCCATGCCGTAATGCGAACCCCGAATATACCGCTGTATGCCTGTATCTCCGGCTGCAGGGATACAATACAATTACCTGCGTAAGTATATCATAGAGGAGCGACATTCGACAAGAAAAACTTCAGAGATTTCAGGAAAACAAGCACAATACAGGTATATGCCCCGGCAAAAAGTGGTGGACGTGAAGGGAATCGTGTGATAAAACTGATATGAGAATGCAGATGACAGATGACGTTATGTCTGGAGGACAGCGATTATGTATGAATTATGCCAGGTCAGCGGGAAGGCCTATTATATCCAGAGTCCCGCGAAGATTGGACTTGTGCGCACCGGGGAGGATACGGTGTGTCTGATTGACAGCGGCAGCGACAAGGATGCGGGCAGGAAGGTGCGCCAGATCCTCGACCGGAACGGCTGGAAGCTCGACGCCATTTATAATACACATTCTAATGCAGACCATATCGGAGGCAACAGATATCTCCAGGCGCAGACAAGGTGCAGGATTTATGCCCCCGGTATTGACTGCGATTTCACGAATCACCCGATCCTTGAGCCGTCGTTTCTGTACGGCGGATTCCCGCCGAAGGCGCTCCGCCACAAGTTCCTGCTTGCGCAGGAGAGCGAGGCGCAGCCTCTGACGCAGGCAGCGCTGCCAGCGGGGATGGAGCTGATCCCTCTGCCGGGTCATTTTTTTGATATGGTGGGATTCCGGACGGATGAGGATATCGTCTATCTCGCGGACTGCCTGTCGAGCCGTGAGACACTTGACAAGTACCAGATCGGATTTCTCTATGATGTCGCGTCGTATCTGGAGACGCTCGGGAGGGTGAAAACGATGCAGGCGGCCCTGTTTGTCCCTGCGCATGCGGAGGCTGTGGAGGAGATTGCGCCGCTTGCGCAGTACAATATCGACAAGGTGCACGAGATTGCGGACAGGATTACCGGGTTGTGCCGGGAGCCGGTTTGCTTCGAGCATATTCTGCAGCAATTATTCTGCTCATATGGCCTGGCCATGAATTTTGAACAGTATGCGCTGGTCGGCAGTACGGTGCGCTCCTATCTGGCATGGCTGCTGGATGCAGGAAGAGTAGAGACAATATTTGAGGACGGGATGCTGCTGTGGCAGGCGGTATGAAAATCCGGGATGATGGAACAGGATCAGAAGGAGAAACAGATGCTAAGCGGAAAAACAGTTATTCTGGGAGTGACCGGCAGTATTGCCGCGTATAAGGCGGCGAATCTGGCGAGCCTCCTGAAAAAGCAGCATGCGGATGTTCATGTGATTATGACAAAGAATGCGATGCAGTTTATCACGCCGGTGACGTTTGAGACACTGACAGGCAACAAGTGCCTGACAGAGACGTTTGACCGGAATTTTCAGTTTCATGTGGAGCATGTGGAGCTTGCAAAGCGTGCGGATGCTGCGGTGGTCGCCCCCGCTACGGCGAATGTGGCCGCGAAGCTGGCGCACGGGCTGGCGGACGATATGCTGACGACAACCTTGCTTGCGTGCAGGTGCCCGAAGCTGATTGCGCCGGCGATGAATACACGGATGTATGACAATCCTGTGACGCAGGATAACCTTGCCATTCTGAAAAAATACGGCTGGCAGGTGATAGAACCGGCGGTCGGCCATCTGGCGTGCGGCGACACCGGGCGCGGGAAATTCCCGGGGGAGAGCGTGATCGTCGGGCATGTCCTGAATGCCGCGGCATTTGCGCATGATATGCAGGGGCTGCGGGTGCTGGTGACGGCAGGCCCGACGATGGAGGCGATCGACCCGGTGCGCTTCCTCTCGAACCATTCGACCGGCAAGATGGGATACGCGGTCGCAAAGGTCTGCCGGATGCGCGGAGCGGAGGTGACGCTGGTGACCGGGCGGACGGGCCTGCAGCCGCCGGTTGGCGTGGAGACCGTGCAGATCCGGTCTGCGCAGGAGATGTTTGACGCGGTGACGGAGCGTGCGGCGAAGCAGGATATCATCGTAAAGGCTGCGGCTGTCGCGGATTACCGTCCGGCTGTTGTGGCGGAGCAGAAGGTGAAAAAGAGCGATGATGACATGAGCCTTACACTGGAACGGACGCAGGATATCCTCGCGTGGCTCGGGATCCACAGGAGCGATGTGCAGGTGCTCGCCGGTTTTGCGATGGAGACTGAGCATATGGTGGAGCATGCGCAGGAGAAGCTTGCGAAGAAGCACGTTGACCTGATCGCTGCCAACAATGTGAAGGTGGCCGGGGCGGGCTTCGGGACAGATACGAATGTCGTGACGCTCGTCACATCCGGGGGAGTCCGGGAGCTTGCGCTGATGTCAAAGGAGGAGGTTGCAGTGCAGCTTGTCGACGAGTTGCTGCGGCTGCGAAAAGAGAAGGAGAGCAAAATAGTATGAAGTGCTATGAAACGGTATGGGAGATATTTAACCAGTGCGCGAACAATCAGATGCGCGATGTATTTATTGAGGAGCTGGAGATCGGGGACATTGACCAGTTCCTGCAGGATAAATTCAAGGGGAAGGATGTCACGTTTGACAGGACGGTGCAGGCGGACGGGACGATTGTGTACGATATTGTGACATCCGGGATCAAACAGCGCTATTCATTTACAGAGATCTGATGGAGGTACATTTAAATATGGAAGATATTTTCAGCCCGTTCCGGGAGCAGGGAGTCAGCAGGACGCTGCTCGACGCGATCGCAGAGTTCCGCAGCAGGTATCCGGCAGGAGACGCCCTGGCGGACCGTGTGACGAAGCCGGCGTTGCCGTACTATGGGCGGGAGACGTTCGAGATGGCGGCGGCAGCCCTTTTGCAGGGGGAAAATATTCTCCTGACCGGCTCAAAGGCGACCGGCAAGAATATCCTGGCCGAGAATCTGGCATACGTGTTTGGCCGTCCTTCGTACAACATCTCCTTCCATGTAAATCTGGACAGCAGCGCATTGATTGGGGCGGATACGTTCCGCAACAACGAGGTGCAGCTGCGCCCGGGTCCGGTCTACCAGTGTGCGGTGAACGGCGGATTCGGTATTTTTGACGAGGTGAATATGGCGAAGAACGACGCGGTGTCCGTGCTCCACGCGACGCTGGATTACCGCCGGATCCTCGATGTGCCCGGGTACGATAAGGTGGTGCTGCATGACGCGGCGCGTTTTATCGGTACGATGAATTACGGCTATGCGGGGACGCGGGAGCTGAACGAGGCTCTTGTGTCGCGCTTCCTCGTGATCGAGATGCCGCAGGCCGACGAGGAGACGCTCCGAAGGATCCTGACGGCTCTGTTCCCGGATATCCGCAGGAAAGGCCTGGAGGAGATCTGTGGATTGTTCCTTGACCTCCAGCTCAAGGCGGGCAACAATGAGATCTCGACGAAGCCGCTCGACCTGCGCGGCCTGATAGGTGCGCTCAGGACGGTCCACGGCGGCCTCTCTCCACGCGCCGCGATCCGGATGGGGATTGTGAACAAGAGCTTTGACCTGTTTGAGCGGGAGATTGTCGAGGATATTGTAATGACGCGGATCCCGGAGAGTTGGACAGCGGCGGAGCTGTTCGGGGCGGAAGCAGCCGGGCTGTGAGGATGGACAGGGGGCGGGAAAATCGCCCCCGAAAGAAGAGGTGAGAGGATGAGGCAGGTGGAGGATGAGCCTGTATATCAGCCGGATTGCAGCGATGGCGGGCTCCAGACGGAGGCGGAGAACCGCATCCGGAACCTGATGTGGACAGTCAGCGGCGATTATACGCTCGATACGAAGCCCGAGACGGGGCTGTATTTCCGGTCAAAGTACGCGGCTATGTACGACGCTGTCAAGCAGGGCGCGTTCGCGCGGTATCTCGACCGGAATGCCTTTTCCCTGTATCTGGTGAAGAAAATCTATTATGGCGCGGAGGAAAGGCCCCTCATGGAGCTTGCCCGGCTCTGCGTTGACGCCGCTGTTTTTCAAAAGGCCCAGGAGGAGCGCCCCGGCGTGGCGGAGCTGCGCTGCAGGGCTTTTTCTGATTTGCTCGATCAGTCGTTCGGGAAAATGAGCGCGAGCCTGGCCGGGCGCCTGAAGCTCGCACTGATGCGCGGCTATCTGACGGGGGACTGGCATTGTGAGCGGACACTTTCCGACGCGGTAGCCCGGATCCGTTCCCTGGAGGACGGCGCTGACACAGAGGCCGTGATTGAGGTGGTGGATGCGCTGTACAACACGCTGATTGACAGAAGCTTTGTGCGTAAGCACGGCGATCTTGCGCATGTGCTGGCCGCGACACTGGAGGATCTGCAGGAGTTTGACTGGAAAGATTATCTCGAGGAGGAGAGCGTCGAAGAGTTCCTTGAAAAATATCTGCAGCGGATCAACAGCCGCGTCGTGCATCTTGAGGAGGAGCAGGACGAGGAGGAGCGGCAGAAGCATGGCCGTGGCCGCAAGGTAGTCGTGATTGACGAGGAGTCGGCGGCGAAGATGTATTCCTATATGGAACTGAATTACGGGCGTTCCTATCTGAGCAGCCGGGAGCAGAAGAATATCAACCTGCGTCTTTGCCGGGGAGCCCATGCGGACTGCAGCCTGTATTTTACGGACGGGATCCTGGCGAATCCGGTCAGGGCGAACGCGCAGTACGTCAATGCGAAGCGCCATGCCGAAAAGAACCGCCGGTATTATATGAATCACAAAAATATGCTGCGCCGCAATATTGACCTGCTGACAGGCGAGCTGCGGCGCTCCCTTGTGCGCAGGGAGGAGCCGGAGCAGTTTGCGGCGCAGACCGGTGCGCTTGTCGTGAACCGGTTATGGAGGGTCGGCCGCATAGAGGATGCCGGAAAACTGTTTGAGAAGACACTGCGCAGGAATGGCGCTGATTTTGTGGTGGACATCCTGATGGATGCCAGCGGCTCGCAGCGTGACAGGCAGAGCCAGGTTGCGCTGCAGGCCTATATGATCAGTGAGGCGCTGAGCAATAACGCGGTGCCGCACCGCATCACAAGCTTTTGCAGCTTCTGGGATTACACGGTGCTGCAGCGCTTCCGCGAGTACGATGCGCCGCGGTCGGAGAACCTGCGGATCCTGGATTATACGACATCTTCCAACAACCGCGATGGGCTCGCGATCCGTGCCATCGGGGATTCCCTGCTGCAGAGGCCGGAGGAAGGGAAAATCCTGATCGTCCTGAGCGACGGCAAGCCGAACGATATCATTGTCAACAGACCGAACAGCCGCAATCCGCAGCCATATTATGGGGAATACGCGGTGCGCGACACGGCTTATGAGGTGCGCAGGCTCCGCGGGCTCGGAGTCTGTGTACTCGGCGTCTTTACCGGGAAGGAGAAGGAGCTGGCGGCGGAAAAACGGATCTTCGGGAAGGATTTTGCGTATATCCGGAACATTGAGAATTTCTCCCGCGTTGTCGGGCGGTACCTGAGGAAGCTCTTAGAGGAGCAGGAAAATTTCTGAGTGATGATGCAATTCCGATACAAATTCGAAAACAAATTGATACAAGCATTGTATATTCTCCCTGCATGGGGCACAGGAGGGAAGGCTTCTGAGACCCTGTGCATAAAAAAGATCAGGAGTGATTCTGATCCAAAATGAGAAGGGGGAACATGCAATGACCAGAAAAAAATGGATAGCAGTGTGTGCAGCCATCTGTCTGGCAATGCTTACCGGCTGCGGGAAGGAAGACGCAAAGCCGGAGCAGACAACAGAACAGCAATCAGAAAATACGGAGCGCGACGGAACGGAAGCTGTCACGGCAGATGATGACTCAGATGTCACAGGGCAGGGCTTCCGGCCGCCGCAGGGATCGCACAAGGACAGCAATGGGAATATAGTTGACCAGGAAGGAAACACCTATACCCCAAAAGGAGAATGGACAGTCCCGGAGGGAGGGCATATAGATTCACAGGGGCGCATTTACGATAAGGACGGGAATCTCATGGGCGGCGGTGCTACGATAGGCTCCCAGGGTTAACGGCCGGACACAATGGCTGATTTTCTTATGCCCTCTTTTGTACAAGCTCAGAAAGTTCTTGCGCACTTTTGTCACATGGATTAAAATAGGAAAAGTGTGACAGACAGGAAACCAAAACGAGGAGGTACCAAATGGCAGAGAAGGAATGCAGCAATTCCAGCTGCACAAAGGAGAGCTGTGAGGGCTGTGCAAGCGCGAACAGGCCGCAGGGCTTTGCGGCGGAGATGAATCTTTATTCGGATGTTAGGAAGGTGATCGGTATTGTCAGCGGCAAGGGAGGCGTCGGCAAGTCGCTTGTGACGGCTTCTCTGGCGAACCTGCTCGCAAGGCAGGGCTTCCGTGTCGGTATCATGGACGCGGATATCACAGGTCCGTCGATCCCGAGGATGTACGGCCTGAGAGGTCCTGCAGGAGCGGATGACCAGGGGATCTACCCGGTACTCACAGAGAATGGGATCAAGGTCATGTCGGTCAACCTGCTGATGCCTGACCCGGAGGCGCCTGTGATCTGGCGTGGGCCGGTGCTTGCAAATATGGTCAAACAGTTCTGGTCGGATGTGATCTGGGGGGAGCTTGATTATCTCCTTGTAGATATGCCGCCGGGAACGGGCGACGTGCCGCTGACTGTTTTCCAGTCGCTCCCGGTCGACGGGATCATGATCGTGACCTCGCCGCAGGATTTGGTGAAGATGATCGTCAAGAAAGCATACAATATGGCGAAGACGATGAAGATCCCGGTGCTCGGTATTATCGAGAACTACAGTTATCTGGAATGTCCGGACTGCGGCAGACGTATCCCGGTCTTTGGCGGGAGCAAGGTGGATGCCGTATCAGCAGAGACCGGCGTGCCTGTTGCGGGCAAGCTGCCGATCGACCCGAAGCTGTCTGAGCTCTCGGATGCAGGAGCGTTCGCCAATGCGGAAAATCAATACCTGGATGAGGCATTGTCGATCCTGCGCAGGCTTTGATGAGGCAAAACGAAACCATGATGAGATCCCTGCTCTGTATGAAATCGTCGGATCTGGCAATACTTCCGATGACAGGAGGCAGGGATTATGTTCGAAACAAAACGTTATTGCATCAGAAAAGAGCTGCGTGATTTCGGGGAGAAATCTGGAGGAGCGCTGTTATGCCTGATCTGTCTTTCCTTGTTTATGAGAATTACGGTATCTGCGGCGTACCAGAATACGCTGCAGCAGGGGATTGCGGATGAGGTGCTGCGTTTCCAGGTGCTGGCGGACAGCGACAGTGAGGAAGACCAGGACGTGAAATATCGGGTGCGCGACGCCGTGCTTTCGTGGCTTGCGCAGGAGCTGAAAAAGGAAGCTGCGGATCATGCAGGAGCAGACAGCAAAAATGCTGTAGAACGCTTTGTCCAGGAGCATCTTGCAGAGCTGGAACACATTGCAGACCAGGTGCTTTTGGAGTGTGGCGCCGATTACCGCGCGGCAGCGTCGGTAGAGCGGCGCTGCTTCCCGGCACGGACATACGGCGACTGCACGTTCCCGGCCGGATGGTACGATGCACTGCGCATCCGGCTCGGGAGCGCACAGGGACATAACTGGTGGTGCGTCCTCTATCCGAGGCTCTGCTTCTCGGACTGCCTGCACGCGGTTGTGGAGGAAGATGAGAAAGAAGAATTACGGAGCGTACTGACAGAGGAGGAGTACGACAGCCTGCTGCAGAATCCGGGGAGCTGGAGGATTGCGTTCCGGTGGTTCTGAATAATTGCAGGCCGAATCAAAGTGCATACAGCGCGATTGAACAGAAAATGGGCGGAATACAGCGAAACTGATTTCAGCCAGAAGGACGTGAATACGGGGGCGAAGCGTGAATTTCTTTGACTATATAAAAAATGATTCCTTCTTTAAACCATTAACATTGAAGTACCGCAGGATCTATTATGACTGTATTCAGATTTTGATTGAGAAAACAAAAGAACTGCCGGTACTGTATGAATCCGACGCGAAGGACAGTATTACAATCTATCTGAAGAATATCGGTATCAACGGGAACCCAAATTCCGGAAGGCCTGATAAAGGAATCGGAGAAGCAGCTGATAAAGAAACAGCCATTGATGAAGAATCCTCCGCTGAGAACGGCACAGAATTGCAGTCGCCGGACATCCTCTCCCTGTTCCGCACGTGCGGCTGGCTGCTCCCCCGTGAGATCGGCCGCAACGGCGAATACGTTGTGAATATTTCAGTGGACTGCCGCAGGTTTATGGATTTCCTGCGGAAAATGACGGAGAAGGCGGGGGCGGGCACGATGACGAACCGTATCTTCTCCATGTATGAGATTATGAAATCTGCATTTGACGAGGACTCGGTGCGTAGGGAGCGCCCGTATACCAATATCCTCGTCCCGCTGATTGACAGCCGGATCAACAATTATTATACTGGTATGCCATGGATGGCAGGACCATAGAGGACATTTCTTTTGTATATGAAGAGGATTCCCTGAAAAAGCCCTATGACGCTTCCGGCTTCCAGAAAAAGTATGGAATCCAGATGAGGAATAAAAAAGAAGGGATCACGCTGTTCATGCAGATGGTCGGGCTCAGGCTGCCTTATCAGGTGGTTCCGAAATACCAGAGAAAGCTCCGGAATCTCATGGCGTACAATCCTGCGGCGAAGATCCAGGAGTTTATCAAGGAGTCGGTGCTGGAGGAGCACAACGTCAATTTCGATAAATTAAAAGAGGCGAAGAAGAATATCGAGCAGATCAACGGAAGCCTGGAGCAGATCAACCAGGAATTGCAGGATCTCGATTCCATACTGGCGGACTTTGACGAGCATGATAAGAAGGCTCGCCGGATCAGAATTGACGATATCAAGATCAAGTACAAAAGGCTTGTCGAATGCCGGGATGAGATCCGCGATGCGGAGGAGCTGATCGAAAGGCATCAGATTACCTGCAAGGCGCTGGAGAAGACGATCCGTGAGCAGGACCAGGAGATTGAGGAGATCGACCATTACTATTCGGAGGCAAAGAGGGCGCTGTCCGACCTGGACGTGTCAAAGGCGATCACTGCTTCGGAACAGATGATCCGTACCTACGAGAGCCAGCTGGCCATATTGAACGAGGAAAAAGAGAAGCTGGAGACCTTTCAGAGGCGGGTGCAGGAGATTGCTGCACGTCTTGCCGAGCTGGGAATGGCTGTGCAGGATCCTCGAAACCTGTAACCGGAACAGGACAGATTATTCGAATGTGCTGGAACAGCTGGAGCTCATAAAAGAGATCAACCGTGAATTCCGAAAGCGCGGGATCCAGGAAGAGGCTCATATGGCATGTGAATATGTAGTCGAGCTGAAGGACGAAGGCTGGCGGGATGCCATAGAAGCATTCCTCGGAATCCACCGCTATGCGATTCTTGTTTCCAGGGAATCCTTTGATGTGGCAAATGCGGTGCTGGATCAGTCCAGGCACCGCTATGTGGAGCTGGTCAACACGAAGCGGCTGATGGCGAGGACGATGGAGTGTGTGGAGGATTCGGTATTTCATTATCTGCAGATCCAGAATGAGACAGCGGCAAATTATTTCAGATTCTGGCTGGGAAGGATCCATGCAGTAGAAAAATCGGCCGTGCCGGATTATGACAATGCCATGTCGAAGGAAGGAAAGCTGAGCCGCAACATGGCAGTTACCTATATCAATACCGGAAAAATCAGGAGCTACTGCCTTGGAAGCGAGGCGGTAGAATTAAACAGGAGAGCTGCGGAAAAACGGCTGCAGGAGCTGGAAACCAGGGAAAAAGAGGTGCTGGCCGGGCAGAGAGGTCTGCTGGAGCAGTCGAAGTATCTGCAGGCAGGCCTGGCATACTTTAAAGAGTATAATCTGGACGCCCACAGGGAAGCCGCGGAGGTGACTGCTGACCTGAATGAGGAGAGAGGCCGTTACCAGGAGCTGCTGGAGGCGCAGAAGAACAATGCCGAATTCCTGGCACTGAACGGGCGCGTGACGGAGCTCTGGGCACAGCTTTCTTCCAAAAAGAAGCTCCGCACGGAGAACCTGACGCAGAAGACTATCCTGGAAACAACTGTATCGGAAAAAGAGAAATCCGTAAAGATCCTTAAAAGAACAGAAAGTGAGAGCCGGGCAGAGCTCGAGAAGGAACGCTTATCTGGTAATTCTGCTGTGGAGCAGGCGGTCGGGGAGTACGATGGGTTCCTGGCAGGCAACAATCCGGGCGGAGGCCTGATGCAGCGTGAGACAAAGACGCGGGCAGACGGAGGGCTGTACGCGGAGCTGGTGCAAAACCGCTCCTTTGAGTTTGATCCGATCGATCACGCGAAATACGACCATCTGACCGCATGGGAGAAGCTGGAGACCGGAGGGGAGGTCCGGCTGGTGGTGGAGACGGGCAATCCGGTGAGCGACAGGAATCCCCATTATCTGGGAATTGACATTATCCATCCTGCGCGCGGGGAGGGCGAGGAAACGGGCGTGTGCAATAACGGATTCAACGAGGGGATCCCGTTTACAGGCGGAGGCGTTTACTATTTTACGTGCTACGCAAAGCGGGAACAGTCTCTGGAAGCGCCTGTGACCGTCTCCCTGCGCAGCAGGGATGGGCAGATCTATGCGTCGAAGGAGATTTTTCTCACGACGGAATGGAAGAAGTATGAGCTGGAGCTGACCTCGCCCGTGACTGATTATGCGGGTAGGCTTGTAATTGCGCCGGGCAGGCGTGGGAAGGTCTATCTGGATTTTATATCCCTGTTTCTGGCCAGCTTTTCCATTGCGGGAAGCGATTTCACTTATTCCTTTCCCGGGAAATCTGTGACGGTGCTCCGCTTCAGACGGTAGAGGGCAACAGAATATGCAGGATCGCTCGGACGGTCCGCAACAAAACAGAAAGGGCGGGACAGATATGGATATGAAACGATTATTCTCTTTGGAAGGGAAGGTAGCGCTGGTGACCGGCGCGGCCTACGGGATCGGTTTTGCCATTGCGGAGGCCTATGCCATGATGGGGGCAAAGATCGCTTTCAACTGCAGGAGCCAGGAGCACATGGACAAAGCCCTACAGGCATATCAGGAGCGGGGAATTGAGGCCAGAGGCTATCTCTGCGATGTGACGGACGAGGAGCAGGTGTCAGATATGGTGGGAGCCATTGGGGAGGCACTGGGTGCTGTGGATATCCTCGTGAATAATGCCGGGATCATCAAACGGATTCCCATGACCGATATGACGGCGGCGGAATTCCGCCAGGTGGTGGACATCGACCTGAACGGCCCCTTTATCGTGTCGAAGGCAGTGCTGCCGGGGATGATGAAAAAAGGGCATGGCAAGATCATCAACGTCTGCTCCATGATGAGCGAGCTGGGCCGGGAGACCGTGTCTGCCTATGCTGCCGCAAAGGGCGGGCTGAAGATGCTGACAAAGAATATCGCCTCCGAATATGGCCGGTACAACATCCAGTGCAATGGATTCGGCCCGGGCTATATCGCCACTCCCCAGACTGCGCCTTTGCGGGAACAGCAGCCGGATGGCAGCCCGCACCCCTTCGACCGGTTCATCCTGTCTAAGACTCCTCAGGCCAGGTGGGGTACGCCGGAGGATCTGATGGGGCCGGCGGTCTTTCTCGCGTCGGAGGCATCGGACTTTGTGAATGGCCACATCCTCTATGTGGATGGAGGAATCCTGGCCTATATCGGTAAACAGCCGTAACCTTATCTTTTCTGCCACAGGGAACAAAGCTTTCTGTGGCAGAAAAACGTTCTGCGTGGATTGCTGTCACTGCTGGCCGGTATCTCCGAGAATGGAGGATGCGGAGGATCTCAGTGTCTCCATCGCACGGCGGAGCTCATCAGCCTGCTGTTCAGTGGCTTTGTCGGGCCGCATCTTCATGAGCAGCTTCTCGAGCTGGTGCAGGTCAGACTTGATCTGCTTCTGGACGGCCTTGTCGATCGCCTTATTTTTCTTAGCGGCGGAGAGGGCGGTGTCAGCCTGTTTCGCGAGCATCGTCGCCTCATTTTTCAGATCGATATAGGATTTACGCGTGCTGTCACTTGCCTCGTACTCGGCAGCGTCGCGGATCGCGCGTTCGATATCCTCCTCCGACATATTGGAGCTCGAGGAGATTGTGATTTCCTGTTGTTTCCCGGTCGTGAGGTCGCGAGCCGATACGTGTACGATGCCGTTCACGTCGATGTCAAAGGTCACCTCGATCTGCGGCACACCGGCCATCGCGCGCTGGATGCCGTTCAGGCGGAAATTGCCGAGCAGCTTGTTGTCGCGCGCGAACTGGCGCTCGCCCTGCAGTACTTTGATGTCGACAGAGCGCTGGAAGTTGGCGGCAGTCGAGAAAATCTTGCTCTGGCGCGTCGGGATCGTGGTGTTGCGGTCGATCAGCTTCGTCGCGATGCCGCCGACTGTCTCGATCGAGAGCGAGAGCGGCGTCACATCCATCAGGATCAGGTCAGCCGCAGAGCTGCCCGGAAGCACCTGCCCGCTCAGCTTGCCGCCCTGGACGGCTGCTCCGAGGGCAACGCACTCGTCGGGATTCAGGTTGCGGGAGGGCTCTTTGCCGGTGAGCTGCCGCACCTTCTCGGCGACGGCGGGCATACGGGTGGAGCCGCCGACGAGGAGGACCATGCCCAGGTCGCGTGCCGGGATGCCCGCATCTGAGAGTGCCTGTGTCACAGGCCCTGCGGTGCGCTCGATCAGGTCGCTCGTGAGCTTCTCAAATGTAGCACGCGTAATCTCAACGTCAAGGTGCTTCGGCTCCCCGTGAACAGTTGTGATGAACGGGAGCGAGACATGGGCTGTGGTTGAGGAGGAGAGCGTCTTCTTCGCGGTCTCAGCCTCCTCGCGGACGCGCTGCAGTGCTGTCACGTCGCGCGAGAGGTCGACATGCTCCTGTTTCCTGAATTCGCTGATAATATAATCGGTCAGCCGCTTGTCAAAATCATCGCCGCCGAGATGATTGTCCCCGGCGGTTGCGAGCACCTCGATAAGCTGGTCACCGATCTCGATGATCGATACGTCGAACGTCCCGCCGCCGAGATCGTAGACAAGGATCTTCTGAGGATTGCCATGGTCAAGGCCATAGGCGAGCGCTGCCGATGTCGGCTCGTTGATGATACGCAGTACATTCAATCCCGCGATGCGCCCGGCATCCTTTGTAGCCTGCCGCTGCGCGTCATTGAAATATGCGGGAACTGTGATAACGGCCTCACTGACTGATTCTCCCAGATAACTCTCTGCGTCTGTCTTCAGCTTGCGCAGGATCATAGCAGAGATCTCCTGCGGCGTGTAGGACCGTCCGTCGACGCGGGCACGGAAATCTGTGCCCATTTGCCGCTTGATTGAAAAGAAGGTGCGGTCCGCGTTGACCGCAGCCTGGCGCTTTGCCATTTCGCCGACCAGCCGCTCCCCGTTCTTTGTGAAGGCGACAACGGAAGGCGTCGTGCGCACGCCCTCGGCATTCGTGATCACGACAGGATTTTCATTTTCCAGCACGGCGACACAACTGTTTGTAGTCCCAAGGTCTATGCCAATTACTTTGCTCATGTAAAAATTACCTCCGTATGATTCGATTCATCGCCGGAATCCCCTGTTCTGGCTGTCCGGCATTCTGTTTTTTAGCATACATCCAGAATTGACAGCTTGTCAATTTACTCATGTTGGATTTTAGAGAAATTTAATGCAGTGATAAGAATACGTTTAGAATTTTCTTGACAGGAAAGTTTTCCTGTGGTAAAATAAGATTTAGTATTTACAGATCAACAAAGAAAAGGCTTGGATGGTGCATAGTAGGGAACCGTTTTCTTACAGAGAGAGGATGTCGTCGGCTGGGAGCATCCTTAAGTACAGGCGGGGAGCGAATTTCACACCGGAGCTTTGCTTCTGAACGGGCAGATCCCCTGTAGGAGGCAACGTTTGTGCACGTTACGCATACTGAGTGCCCGCAGGCGCGGGAAACAGGGTGGTACCACGGAATGAACGCTTCGTCCCTATCTGGGCGGGGCTTTTTTTATGCGCACGGGGCGGGTCACTAAGCCTTGTCTCCACTGAAATGCAAGCATTCCGTGGAGACAGGCTTTTGACCCTGGAATCATAAAATCAATTCCATTTATCAGGAAAGGAAGAACAGTATGAAGGAGAACTTACAGCAGATCAGAGAAGAAGCACTGGCGCAGATCCGGGAGACGGAGGTGCTCGACCGCCTGGCGGAGGTGCGCGTGAACTTTCTTGGCAAGAAGGGCAAGCTGACGGCATTGCTCAAGAGTATGAAGGAGATTGCGCCGGAGGATCGCCCGGCGTTTGGCCAGCTTGTCAATGAGACGAGGCAGCAGATCGAGGAGGTGCTTGAGCAGACGAAGAAGAGGCTGGAAGCACAGGCACTCGAGCTTCAGCTCAGATCCGAGGTGATCGACGTGACGCTTCCGGCTAAGAAAAACAATGTCGGGCACCGCCACCCGAACACGATCGCGCGCGAGGAAGTGGAGCGCATCTTCATCGGCATGGGCTACGAGGTGGTCGAGGGACCGGAGATCGAGTATGACCTCTATAATTTCGAGAAGCTGAATATCCCTGCGAACCATCCGGCAAAGGATGAGCAGGATACCTTCTATATTAATAAGGATATCGTTTTGCGCACGCAGACCTCCCCGGTACAGGCCCGCATCATGGAGCAGGGCAGGCTCCCGATCCGTGTGATCGCACCGGGACGCGTATTCCGCTCAGATGAGGTGGATGCGACGCATTCGCCGTCGTTCCATCAGATCGAAGGGCTTGTCGTTGACAGGAATATCACGTTTGCAGACCTGAAGGGGACGCTGGAGCAGTTCGCGAAGGAGCTGTTCGGCGAGGAGACGAAGACGAAGTTCCGCCCGCATCATTTCCCGTTCACGGAACCGAGTGCGGAGATGGATGTCTCCTGCTTCAAGTGCGGCGGCAAGGGCTGCCGGTTCTGCAAGGGCAGCGGCTGGATCGAGATCCTCGGCTGCGGCATGGTGCATCCGCATGTATTTGAGATGTGCGGGATTAACCCGGACCGGTACACAGGCTTCGCGTTCGGTGTCGGCCTCGAGAGGATTGCGCTGCTGAAGTATGAGATTGATGATATGAGACTGTTGTACGAGAACGACGCACGTTTCCTGAAGCAGTTCTGAGGAGGGGATAAGAGATGAATACGACATTATCATGGGTAAAGGCATATGTGCCGGAGCTGGATGTGACGGCGCAGGAATATACAGATGCGATGACACTCTCCGGCACGAAGGTGGAGGGCTACGTGGCGGCAGACCGTGACCTCGACAAGATTGTGATCGGACAGATTGACCGGATTGACCGCCACCCGGATGCGGATAAGCTGATTGTCTGCCAGGTAAATATCGGGGGCGGCGTGTCGACTCAGATCGTGACGGGCGCGCCGAATGTGAAGGTTGGCGACAAGGTGCCGGTCGTGCTGGACGGCGGCCGCGTTGCAGGGAACCACGACGGCAAGATGACCGAGGGCGGTATCGTGATCAGGAAGGGCAAGCTGCGCGGCATTGAGTCGAACGGTATGATGTGTTCGATCGAGGAACTCGGCTCATCGCGCGATATGTACCCGGAGGCTCCGGAGTACGGCATCTATATTTTCCCGGAGGATGCCGAGATCGGAGCAGACGCGATTGAGGCGCTCGGACTGCACGATGTGACGTTCGAGTATGAGATCACCTCGAACCGGGTAGACTGCTTTGCCGTGATCGGTATCGCACGCGAGGCCGCGGCGACCTTTGGCAAGGAGTTCCATCCGCCGGTGGTCACGCCGACCGGCAACGGTGAGAATGCCGCAGACTATGTGAAGGTGACGGTGAAGGATGCGGATCTCTGCCCGCGCTACTGCGCGAGGATTGTGAAGAATATCAAAATTGCCCCGTCGCCGAGGTGGATGCAGCGCCGTCTCGCGGCAGCCGGCATCCGTCCGATCAACAATATTGTCGATATCACGAATTACGTGATGGAGGAGTACGGCCAGCCGATGCACGCTTATGATTACGACCAGATCGCAGGGCATGAGATCATCGTCCGCCGTGCGGGAGATGGAGAGAAGTTCGTCACGCTCGACGGCCAGGAGCGCGCGATGGATCACGATGTGCTGATGATCTGTGACGGGGAGAAATCGGTCGGTATCGCCGGGATCATGGGCGGTGAGAATTCGATGATCACGGACGATGTGAAGACGATGCTGTTCGAGGCAGCCTGCTTTGACGGCACGAATATCCGCCTGTCCGCGAAGCGCATCGGGCTGCGCACCGAGGCGTCCGCCAAGTTTGAGAAGGGGCTTGACCCGAATAACGCAAAAGAAGCGATTGACCGTGCGTGCCAGCTCGTCGAGGAGCTCGGTGCAGGTGAGGTAGTCGGCGGCACAGTCGATGTCTATGGCAAGGTAAAGGAGCCGGTACGGATCAAATTCGAGCCGGATAAAATCAATGCTCTGCTCGGCACGGCTATCCCGGCACAGCAGATGCTTGCTTATTTCAGGAAGCTTGAGCTTGGCTACGATGAGGAGACGAACGAGGTGATCGCGCCGACGTTCCGCCAGGATCTGTTCCGCACGGCGGATCTTGCGGAGGAGGTCGCCCGCTTCTACGGCTACGACAATATTCCGACGACACTGCCGTCAGGCGAGGCGACTGCGGGCAGGCTGCCATTCAATATGCGCATCCGGGAGATGGCAGAGGATATCGCGGAGTTCTGCGGCTTCTCACAGGGTTATATGTACTCGTTCGAGAGCCCGAAGGTGTTCGACAAGCTGAGGCTTCCGGCGGATTCGCCGCTTCGCAATGCGATTCGGATCTCGAACCCGCTCGGCGAGGATTTCAGCATTATGCGCACGACCCCGATAAACGGCATCCTGACGTCTCTTGCATTTAACTATAACCACAGGAATAAGAATGTCCGCCTGTATGAGCTTGGCAACATTTATCTGCCGAAGGCGCTCCCGCTTACGGAGCTGCCGGATGAGCGCATGCAGTTCACGCTCGGCATGTACGGGGACGGCGATTTCTTCACGATGAAGGGTGTCGTCGAGGAATTCCTGGAGAAGATCGGCATATCCGCGAGGAAGACATATTCCCCAAAGAGCAGCAGGCCATACCTGCACCCGGGTCGCCAGGCCGATATCCTCTGTGGGAAGAAAGCGGTCGGCTATCTCGGCGAGGTGCACCCGCTGGTAGCCGATACGTACGGCATCGGCGAGAAGGCCTATATCGCGGTGATTGATCTCGACGGTGTGACGGAGCTGGCGACATTTGACCGCAAATATACGGGGATCGCCCGCTATCCGGCAGTGACGCGTGACATCAGTATGGTAGTGCCAAAGGAGATCCTTGCGGGCCAGATCGAGGAGATGATCCTCCAGCGCGGCGGGAAGATCCTTGAGAGCTGCCAGCTCTTTGACCTGTATGAGGGCGCCCAGATCCAGAAGGGCTACAAGTCGGTCGCGTACTCGATTGTATTCCGCGCGAAGGACCGCACGCTCGAGGAGAGCGATATCACGGCGGTGATGAAGAAGATCTGGAACGGGCTGCAGTCGATGGGGATTGAGATCCGTTCATAACAGAGAATTTATGTTGTGCTGCATGGATCAGGGGTATCAAAAGAGAGATTTATGAAATTATATATTATCAGGCACGGGCAGACACCATGGAATCTTGAATACCGTATGCAGGGGCGCACCGATATCCCGCTGAATGAGAACGGGCGCGAGCTTGCCAGGAGGACGGCAGAGGGGATGGCGGATATCCCGTTTGACCTTGCTTATACAAGCCCTCTTGCGCGGGCGAAGGAAACGGCACTGCTTGTTTTAAACGGCAGGGATGTTCCGCTGACAGAGGATGACCGGCTGTGCGAGGTCTGCTTCGGCGAGATGGAAGGGGTGCGCTTTGATAAGGTTGCAGGCAGGATCAAAAATGAGAAATTTGCGGATTTTTTCGATGCGCCGGAGCGTTATATCCCACCAAAGGGAGGGGAAACGATCGAGGAGCTGCTTGTGCGGACCGGGTCGTTTCTGGATGAGCTGAAGGCCCGGTCGGGTCTGCAGGATCATACAATCCTCGTATCAACGCATGGGGCTGCGTCGCGGGCGCTGCTTCTGAACATCCGGCACGGTCAGAAGAAGGATTTCTGGGGAACAGGAGTCCCGGAGAACTGTGCGGTCTCAATCGTGGAGCTGCAGGACGGAGACTGGAGAATTACAGAACAGGACGTGGTATTTGCATGAAAACATCTGATTTTAAGTTTGACCTGCCGCAGGAGCTGATCGCGCAGGATCCGCTCGAAGACCGCGCCTCCTCGCGGCTCATGGTGCTGGACCGGAAGACAGGCGCGGTGACGCACCGCCATTTTTACGACATTACAGATTATCTGAGGCCGGGCGACTGCCTGGTACTGAACAATACAAAGGTCATTCCCGCCCGTCTCTACGGTGTGCGGGAAGGCACAGGGGCGACAATCGAAATCCTGCTTCTGAAGCGCAGGGAGGATAACATCTGGGAGACGCTGGTGCGTCCGGGCAGGAAAGCGAAGCCGGGCACAAGGATCCTCTTTGGTGACGGCATACTGATCGGAGAGGTCATCGATGTGGTCGAGGAGGGCAACCGCCTGATCCGGTTCACGTATGAGGGAGTCTTCGAGGAAATCCTCGACAGGCTCGGGCAGATGCCGCTGCCACCATATATCACACATGAGCTCAAAGACAAGAACCGTTACCAGACGGTCTACGCGAAGTATGAGGGCTCAGCCGCAGTCCCGACAGCCGGGCTGCATTTTACGCCTGAGCTTCTGCAGCGTGTGCGCGATATGGGCGTCCGGATCGCGGAGGTGACGCTGCACGTCGGGCTCGGCACGTTCCGCCCGGTCAAGGTGGAGGAGGTGACGCAGCACCATATGCATTCAGAGTATTATCAGATCGACGAAGAGGCTGCGCGCATCATCAACGAGACGAAGGCCGCCGGAGGACGTGTGATCTGTGTCGGCACGACGAGCTGCAGGACTGTGGAGTCAGCTGCGCTGCGGCTTGCGCAGGAACGGCAGCCGCTCAGCGCGCAGGATGATCCGTCAGCAACGCAGCTGACGGACGGAGGGAAGGATGCAAGCTGTGGTGAGGAGCAACAGGGAATCCGGGAGGTGCTCCGCCCGTGCAGCGGGTGGACTGAGATCTTTATCTATCCCGGCTTTCAGTTCCGGGTGCTCGACTGCCTGATCACGAATTTCCATCTGCCGGAGTCGACGCTTTTGATGCTTGTCTCTGCGCTTGCAGGGCGTGAGCATGTGCTGGCGGCATATGATGAGGCGGTGCGCGAGCGGTACAGATTTTTCTCGTTTGGGGATGCTATGTTCATTCTGTAAAAGTCGCCGCACTTTTGCAGAGGCTTTTGTGTTCTGCTCTAAGCAGTCGGAGGAAATTTATGCACTATCATAATATTACGAAGGATGATATGCTCAACGGCGATGGCTTGCGCGTAGTGCTGTGGGTGGCCGGCTGCGGCCATCACTGTGAGGGCTGCCAGAATCCTGTGACGTGGGACGCGGAGGGCGGCCTCCCGTTTGGGGACGCTGAGCGGGAAGAGCTGTTTACTGAGCTTCATAAGTCTTACGTGTCCGGGATTACGTTCAGCGGAGGAGATCCGCTGTTTCCGGCAAATGAGCCGGAGATTCTGGCATTGGCTAAGGAGATCCGGCAGAGGTTCCCGGACAAGACCATCTGGCTGTACACAGGCTATCTGTGGGAATATGTAAAAAAGCGTGGGATCGCGCGCTATCTTGATGTGCTGGTTGACGGCCCGTATGTACAGAAGCTTCGTGATACGCAGCTTCACTGGCGGGGCAGCGCGAATCAGCATGTGATTGATGTGCAGGAATCGCTTGCCGCGGGCAAGCTTGTGCTGCATTGTGATTGAAAGGGCATCTGATGCGGGAAAAATCAGTATGATGAAGGAGATTCCGATGGAAAAAATCAGGATACAGTATTTGAATGATGAGATAAAGCGCCTTGAATACATTGACGGAAAATCCGACTGGATAGACCTGCGCAGTGCCGCAGAGGTCACGCTGAAAGCGGGAGAGTCCGCCCTGATCCCGCTCGGCGTGGCGATGCAGCTTCCGGCCGGCTACGAGGCGCATGTCGTGCCGCGCAGCTCAACCTTTCGGAATTTTGGGATTATCCAGACAAACCATATGGGCGTGATCGACGAGACGTATGCCGGGCCGAATGACTGGTGGTATATGCCTGTGCTCGCGGTGCGGGATACGCAGATTCATGTGAATGACAGGATATGCCAGTTCCGCATCATGAAGCACCAGCCGACGATCGTATTTGAGACGTGCGGCCGGCTCGATGCGCCGGACCGCGGCGGGATCGGGAGCACCGGGAAAAACTGATGACGGCGAGCAGGTCAGATTACATCTTCCCTACTCGATTTGGTTATGCCGGACGCAGTAACACTTTCGTGCGCAGTGGTACGTTCAAAGCGCAAGGGGTTTACTGGGTAATTACGGTTCCCGTCTTCCCGAGGTAGGCATCCTTTGCCTTGTCGATCGAGGTAATGACAGCGGTGCGGCCCTCCTTCTGGGAGACGAAGTTGATGGATGCCTCTATCTTCGGGAGCATCTTGTTCTTTCCGAATTCATTGTTCCGGATGTGCGTGAGCGCCTCTGCGACATTCAGGTGTGTGAGATCCTGCGGATGGTCGGTGCCAAGGCCGATCGTGACGAATTCGTCATTTGTGAGGATCATCAGCATATCGGAGTCGGTCAGGTCTGCGAGGCGGCCGCTGACGAGATCCTTCTCAATAACGGCGCTGGCGCCTTTGAGGTTGTTGCGCTGGCGCAGTACCGGGATGCCGCCTCCGCCTCCGGCGATTACGATGTGCCCCGCGTTTGCAAGCGCGTTGATCGCGTCGATCTCGACGATATCAAGCGGCTTCGGGGAGGCGACGATGCGGCGGAAGCCCTTGCCCGGCTCCTCGACGACATAATTGCCCTTGCGCTCCTCCTCATCTGCCTCCTCTTTTGTCAGATAACGCCCGATCACCTTGACCGGGTGGTAGAATGCCTCATCATAGGGATCGACCGTCACCTGCGTCAGGACTGTCACAACAGTCCTGTAAATGCCGCGCTTCAGAAGCTCCGCGCGCAGTGCGTTCTGGATATCGTAACCGATGTAGCCCTGGCTCATCGCGGAGCAGACGGACATCGGAGCTCCATATGTCTCATGAAATTTAGCAAATTCATTCATAGCCGTGTGGATCATGCCGACCTGCGGCGCGTTGCTGTGTGTGATGATAAGCTGGGCGCCCTCCTCGATGAGATCGGCAAGGATGCCGGCTGAAGAGCGGACAGCAATTTGTTGCTCCGGGAATGTCGTGCCGAGCGCACGGTGCCCGAGCGCTACTACAATTCTTTTTCGCATATTGTATACCCCCGCATTTTCAAAGGATAAAATAAATTAGACTTTCATTATAATCTCTCGTCTGTGGAAAAGCAATAAAAACTTAATCGTCATAAATTTCAGGGCTGTCCCATATATTGAGAGTAAGGCCGGGCATGGTGCCTGATGTGGGAGGAGATGACGGCATGACAGAGCAGGAACAGTCAGATGCTTTTTACAGATTGCTTGCTGCCCCGGTGCGGCGGCTTTTGATACTGGCCGGGCTCGAGCTCAGTTCGCTGCAGGAGATACGGATGCGCGTGGGCCGGCCTTTGCTTTTGCGGTATGCAGGGCAGGAATATGGCCTTTGCATGGATGGCAGGATCGGAACCGCAGCGGAGGGCATCATGGTGAGCCGGGAGCTTCTGGAGGAAACGCTTTCCTGTTTCACCGGGTATTCGCTGTATGCGTTCGATGAGGAGCTGCGGCAGGGGTTCCTGACCGTTCCAGGCGGCCATCGCATCGGAGTTGCGGGACGGACTGTGGCGGATGGAGGACAGATCCAGTGTATCCGGAATATTTCCTTCCTGAATATCCGTCTTGCGCATCAGAAGCAAGGGTGTGCGGATGTAGTGCTGCCATATCTTGTAGATCACGGGAGACTGTGCAATACACTGATTCTCTCACCACCAGGCTGCGGCAAGACAACGCTGCTGCGTGACCTGATCCGGCAGATCTCGGATGGGAGCGGCAGCCTGGATGGCTACACAGTCGGCGTTGTGGATGAGCGCTCGGAGCTGGCCGGATCGTACCTCGGAGTGCCGCAGAATGATATTGGGATGCGGACGGACGTGCTGGACTGCTGTCCCCGGGCAGAGGGAATTATGCTGCTGCTCCGCTCCATGGCGCCGCAGGTCATTGCGGTTGACGAGCTGGGAGGCAGCAGCGACGTAGAGGCCATTGTACGGGCTTTTTACTGTGGGTGCACGCTGATCGCAACAATGCATGGCAGCTCTTATGAGGATATATGCGGCCAGCCCCTTCTGCGGCCGCTGGTGGATGCCGGGGTTTTCGAGCGGTATCTTGTCCTGTCAGGCCGTCCGCGCGCCGGAACCTTGCAGGAGATCCGCAGCAAAGACGGCGGAATTATGATGGCAGCGTGGATGCACACCCGCGCGAAAATGTAATAAGCCGCAAACGGCCGCATATACGCTTCGCTATGATAGGAGGAATATGGATGGAATAGTAAAGGCAGCGGGCCTGCTATGCCTGTTCGCTGCGTGCTGTCTCGTCGGTTTTGAGGTGGAACGCAGGATGAAGCAGCGGTGGATTTTCCTGAGGGAAATGTATGAGCTGCTCCTGTACCTGGAACGTGAAATGTCCTGCCGCCGTACGCCGATCGCGGAGGCATTTGATGAAGCGGCTTTACGCTGTGCGTCTCCGCTTGGGCAGCTCCTTGGGCAGACTGCTGAACGTCTCAGAATGGGATCAGGCATACCGTTTTCACAGATCTGGAAAGAGGAGACCGAGGGGCAGATCGAGCAGCGTTTTCTCAGGGACGAGGAGTACCATGAAGTCCTTGCGGCGGCAGAGGCAATCTGCTGCACTGATACCATGACGCAGCAGGTGCTTCTCTCAAACTATGCAGGGCATTTCCGGGGACTGTGCGTAAAGGAAGAACAGACATACCGGGAGAAGGGAACGCTGTGCCGCAGGCTGTCTGTTGCGGCAGGGATATTTGCAGTCATATTACTTCTCTAAGGAAGGACTGATTCGATCAGCGTTTCTCACGAGGATGGGTATTGTACGGGGGAAGGGCATGGCATGAGCGTAAATCTGATATTCAAAATTGCGGCCGTGGGGATCCTTGTCTCTGTGATGAGCCAGATTCTGAAGCAGAGCGGCAGGGAGGAGCACGCATTTCTGACCGGGTTGGCCGGGCTTGTGCTTGTGCTGTTCTGGCTGGTTCCATATATCAGCCAGCTGTTCGAGACGATCAAATCGCTTTTTGCGTTATGAGGATTCGGTATGAATATGATCAAAATTGCATGCCTTGGCCTGGCTGGGGTCATGCTTGGGCTTTTCCTGCGGCAGATCCACCCGCCGTTTGCGGAGCTTCTGAGCCTGTCGGTCTGTCTGCTGATTATTTTTTTCAGTATCACGAAGCTCTCGTTTGTGTTTGAGCTGTTGGACACGCTGGGAGGCTATGCATCCGTGCAGCCGGAGTATTTTCGGATTCTGCTGAAAATCATAGGGATCACCTATGTCGCTGATTTCTCCGCGAATATCTGCCGTGACGCCGGATACGGGGCGATTGCGGGACAGATCGAGGTTTTCGGGAAAATATCGGTCCTCGCGGTCAGCACGCCGATTATCATGGCGCTGCTTGAGACGGTGTACACCTTTCTGTGAGGAGGCCATGATGAGGATGATCTGGCTGGCCGCGGCGCTTTGGCTGCTTGTACCGGGAAATGCGTCAGCGGCAGAGACACGAAGCCATACAGGTACTCAGGCATATGTGTATATGCAGGGGGACAGTACAGAGCTGCTGAAGACCCTGCAAGAAGAATATGGGGAATCGGATGGGGCCATGCTGCAGGACAGCGGAGAGGCAGATTCAATGACGGAGCAGGATCTGGACGCGCTCACCACAGCAGATGGGCTCTCAGATTATATTGATCTCGACGCGATTGAAACTGGGCTTGCAGAGCTTACCGACACAGGCAGTTATTCCTTCCGTGAAACCGTAAAAAGCCTGCTGCGCGGCGAAATCCCGTTTGATTTGAACAGCCTTCCGGGGCTTCTGGCGGATGCGCTCCTGGCGGAGGTGATGCAGCAGCGGCAGATAGCGCTGCGCATCCTGCTTGTCGTGCTTGCTTCCGCGATTTTCTCGAATTTTATACATATGCTTGAGAACAGCCAGATCGCAGAGATCAGTTTCTTTATGATGTATCTGCTGATCTGTGTAATGTTGATGAGATCCTTTTCTGTGATGAGCGGGATCGTAGAGCATACGTGCGGGAATATCTGTGGGTTCATGAAGATACTGCTGCCGTCATATCTCGTTGCTGTAGTCGTGAGCTCCGGGACGGTGACGGCACTTGGCTTTTATGAGGTGACGGTGCTTGCAATGAATCTGCTGCAGGTATTCCTGGTCCGCATTGTGCTGCCGGCCATCAATTTCTATCTGGCACTGCTGGTCCTGAACCAGTTGTCAAAGGAGGACTTCTTTTCAAAGCTCGCGTCGCTGGTTGAGATGGTGACTGGATGGCTGATCAAGACGATCCTGACCGCCGTGCTCGGGCTGCAGGCCGTCCAGTGCCTGACCGCCCCGGCTGTCGATTCCCTGAAAAATTCGGCGCTGCACAGGCTCGCAAAGGCGATTCCAGGAGTCGGCTCTGTGATCGATTCTGCGGCGGAGACGGTGGCTGGCTCGGCAGCTGTGATCAAAAATGCCGTCGGGGTAGCCGGAATCCTGGCATTGTGTGCGATCTGCCTGCCCCCGATCCTGAGGCTGGCTGCCGGAATCCTGATTTACCGCCTGCTGTGCGCCCTCATCCAGCCCTTCAGCGACAAAAGGATGGTCGAGGGGATTGAGAGTGTCGCACGCGGAGCAGGGCTGCTTTTGCGCACGCTTGTCGCGTCGGTGTCTGTTTTTATCATTTCGATTGCGATGATCACGGCGTCGGTGAAGGGAGGCTGATACGGTGGTTTCAGAATGGCTCAGGATCCTGACGGGCAGCCTGTGTCTGCTGACGATCCTGCTGCATCTCGTGCCGGACGGGAAATTTGCGAAATATGTGCGCTTCTACGGAGGTCTGTTGTTTTTCCTGATCGCAGCGGAGCCTGTCCTGCGCATTTTTGCCGGGGAGGGGGAGCTGGAAAGGCTGCTGCAGATCGAATTCCTGAAGGAGGAATACTATGACATGGAGACGGCAGTGGAGGGAATGGCCGACCTGAAAAATGACAGGATTGAGGAGGCATACCGACAGGAGATTACCAGGCAGGTTGAAGCGGTATGTGCCGCGTGCGGCCTGACAGGCGTGCAGGCGGAGGTCATGTTTGGGGAGGACGGTTACTCGCCAGCTTCCGTTTTTGTGAGCTGCACTTTGACCGGGTGCCCGGAAGGAGCTGTACAGGCAGCGCGCAGTGAGCTTTCGGGCGTCTATATGCTGCCTCTCTCCAAAATCAGTATTACCGTGAGACAGGGGGCGGGAGGGTGAAGGAGTGGATTGAGAAGCTGAAGGGAGGCCACAGGGAGCAGATTGCGGTTCTGCTCCTGTCCGGGCTTCTGCTTCTGGTGATCGCAATGCCGTCCGGGTCTTCGACGCAAAAGGAGACGGAGCAGCAGGCATCCGTGGCACAGACTGAATATGCCGATGCCCATCCGGATCAGGCGCGCGCTCTGGAAGAGCGCCTGGAAGAGATTTTGTCGCACGTTTCCGGGCTTGGGAAGACGGAGGTCATGATCACACTGAAATCGGATGGGAAGAAGCTTGTGGAAAAGGATGTGGAACACTCTGAAGGAAAGGAGGAGGCAGGTACGCAGGAGGGGGCTGTTTCCAGCAGCCAGAGCAACAATGAGAGTACGGTTTATCAGAAGGACGCGCAGGGCAATGAGATTCCTTACGTCACAGAGGAGCTGGAGCCGGAGATTGAGGGAGTGCTTGTGATTGCACAGGGCGCAGGGAATGCGTCGGCATCAGCGGAAATAACGGAAGCAGTAATGGCATTATTTGGGGTTGAAGCGCATAAAATTAAAGTAATGAAGATGGAATGAGGAGGAAAAGGTGAAACGCATCGTAAAGAAAAATCAAATCATTATTACGACGCTGGCGATCATGATTGCGGTCGCAGGCTACCTGAACTATTCGGGGAGAATTCTTGATGAGGAGGCAGATACGGCCAGCCTGAATGACAATCAGGTACAGCTGAAGGATGAAAGCACTGTGGACAGTACATATGGTGAAACGTATACGGACATTGTGAGCCTCGACGACGACGGTACGCAGGGGGCCTCTGTCGGATCAGGCAATAGCCAGGCAGCAGTAGGCGAGGCGGTGCTCGCAAGCACGTCTGCGAGTGACAATGTACTCGCGGCGGCGAAGCTGAACCGGGAGCAGGTACGTGCAAAGAGCAAGGAGACGCTGCTCGAGGTGATCAACAACTCGGCGCTCTCGGACGAACAAAAGCAGGATGCAGTGTCCTCGATGACGCAGATGGCTGAAATTGCGGAAAAGGAAGCAGCCGCTGAACTGCTGCTCGAGGCGAGAGGCTTTGAGGACTGCGTCGTCAGCATCACAGATGATACAGTTGACGTCGTGGTGAATGAGGCTGTACTGGGAGATGCACAGCGCGCCCAGATCGAAGATATCGTCATGCGCAAGGCAGGAGTCTCCGGCGAAAATGTCGTGATCACGCCGAATGCCGCGGCGCCGTCGTCGGATGACACAGCCCTGACGGATACGGCATCGGTGGATACTCAGGCAGAATCCACAGCCATGGAAAAATAAAAAGGATGCGAAGCAGGTGTTCTCGGATGCCTGCTTTTGTGCTATAATGCCTCCGGGAAAAATCTTTGTACCGGTTCGCGGCTGTGGGAAGCCGGATCGGGAGCCAGATATACACGGGAGGAAATACATACGATATGATAGCAGATATGCATTGTGATACACTGGGGATGATCCGCTCCCTGCAAAAGGAAGGAAAGGAGGCAGAGCTCCGCGGCAGCGTTCATCTTCGCGTGGATCTACAAAAGATGAAAAAGGGCGGCTATGTGCTGCAGAATTTTGCGGCATTTGTAGACATGGAGGGGTGTGTTGACCCGCATGAAGATGCGCTGGAGCTGGTAAGGATTTTTGAGGAAGAGCTTTCGAGGAACCGGGATATTATCCGTCAGGCAAGGGATGCGTCCGAGATCGAAGCCAATATGCGGGACGGGCTTATGAGTGCGATGCTGACACTCGAGGAGGGCGGCATCTGTCAGGGGCAGCTGGCATATCTTCACGAGTTTTATGAATACGGCGCACGGATGATGACACTGACGTGGAATTATGAGAATGAGCTGGGACATCCGGCATCTCTGAGCCCTGCGTCTGAATACCATCCGGGGAAGCCCAGAGCGTACGGCCTCACACAGACGGGATTTACCTTCCTTGAGGAGATGGAGCGTCTTGGTATGATCATTGATGTGTCGCATCTGTCTGACGACGGTTTTTTTGATGTGTATGAAAATACGAAAAAGCCGTTCGTCGCGAGCCATTCCAACGCGCGCAGCCTCTGCGGGCATAGCAGGAACCTGACCGACGAGATGCTGCGGATGCTTGGGGAACGCGGCGGCATAGCGGGAATCAATTACTGCGCGGAGTTCCTGGGGGAACCGGGAACGGACTGCCGCAAAGCAATCGCGGCGCACGCACGCCATATGGTTGACATGGCAGGGCAGGAAAGCGTCGGCCTCGGATCAGATTTTGACGGCTGCTGTCTGGGCGATTATCCGCGGGATGCGCGTAACCTGGATGATCTTGCGTGGATTCTGGAGCGGGGCGGCCTGGACGGAGACGTGATCGAGGGAATTCTGTATAAGAATGTGCTGCGGCTTTACCGGGAGGTACTGTAGCAATCGAGCAGGAAAGATGCAATCTGACCTACCCGCCGCGCGAAAGCGTGCTGCGTCAGCAGCAAT
>CAYRKA010000004.1:0-17283 GCA_964424785.1 uncultured Lachnospiraceae bacterium
AATTTGAGAACTTTAGAACCCTTGAAAATCCCGTAAAATGGGCATTTTCAAGGGTATTTTGTGTTACAGATTTATATGGATATTGCCTGAAATCTGTGGTAGAACAGCCACAAGGAATGTCCATATGCTATAGGAAACAACGGAAGACGTTTCCTGATCGGATAGGGGAGTTTACCGACCCTATCCTCCGCGCCGAGGGCGGCAGCGGCTTTGCCGCTGAAATTTCCATGCCGCCCCGTGCGCATAATACGTCTGCGCCGAAAGCGTGCTGCTTCTGGGCAGCTATTTTCCTTACGCCCTCGTGTGCATAACAAGGGGCTGTGAAAAAATGATTATATCATTTATCACAGCCCGTTCATCCATCCATGCTCTCTGTTAAGCCCTCTCAACCTTGCCGGATCTGAGGCAGGAAGTACATACATACATCTTCTTTACAGCGCTGTCACCAACCTTAACCCTGACGCGTTTGACATTTGCTTTCCAGATCCTGTTGCTTCTCCTGTGAGAGTGACTCACGTTGTTACCGAAATGAACTGCTTTATCGCAAATAGCACATTTAGCCATGATTACACCTCCTTGACAATGAATTAAGCCCATCTACACAATATAGACTCACAGCGAATTTATTCTACCAGATGCCATAATATTTTGCAAGCAAAATTTTTAAGAAAGAATGATCGGTGATGAGAAATATTTATTTATTTCTCAAAAACGCTCTTTGCTTTTAGGCTCTTTTCTGATAGAATAAACATGGGTTCTGTCCGGATATGTGCGGATGGAATTATAAGAAGGACAGGCAGCTGTGAATGTTCTGGACGGCTGCAGGAAAAATAGAAAAATCAGAATAGATGGAGGTTTCTGTTTATGAAGGGACGCATGAGTAACGAACTTGGTTCAATCGTAATTGACCCGAATGTGATTGCGACATATGCGGGCAGCGTGGCTGTGGAATGCTTCGGGATTGTGGGTATGGCGATTGTCAATATGAAGGATGGCCTTGTACGGCTGCTGAAGCGCGACAGCCTCGAGCGCGGGCTGAGCGTCCGTATCGAGGATAATCGGATCACAATTGATTTCCATGTGATCGTGTCATATGGTGTGAGCATTTCCGCAGTTGCGGACAATCTGTTCGGCAATGTGAAATATCGTGTTGAAGAATTCACCGGTATGGAAGTAGAGAAGATCAATATGTATGTCGAAGGCGTGCGCGTGATCGATTAAGGAGGGTGGCCAAGTGAACACAAATACGATAGACGCAGTTCTGTGCGCGAAGATGTTTCTGGCGGGTGCCAGGAACCTCGAATCCAGGAAAGAGTGGATCAATGAACTGAATGTTTTCCCGGTGCCGGATGGCGATACGGGTACGAATATGACACTGACGATCCTGTCTGCGGCGAAAGAGGTGGCCGCGCTTGAGGAGCTGACTTTTGAGACGCTTGCGAAAGCGATCTCATCGGGTTCCCTGCGCGGGGCACGCGGGAATTCCGGCGTCATCCTGTCCCAGCTTCTGCGCGGCTTCACGAAGGTCGTACGCTCTGAGGAGGAAATTGACACGGTTGTGGTGACCGCCGCTTTCCAGAAAGCTGTGGAAACGGCATACAAAGCAGTCATGAAACCAAAGGAAGGTACCATCCTGACGGTTGCAAGAGGCGGGGCCGAGCGCGCTGCCGAGCTGCTGGAGGAGAACCCGGATATCGGTTTGCATGAGCTGCTCACCGGGTCGGTTGCGCGCTGTGAGGAGGTTCTGAGCCAGACGCCGGAGATGCTGCCGGTACTCAAAGAAGCAGGCGTTGTCGATTCCGGAGGACAGGGCCTGCTGCAGGTATTGAAGGGAGCGCTTGACTGCTTCGAGGGCAAAGAGGTCGACTATGAGGTTACATCGGAGCAGATGCCTGCGGATACATCCCCCGCTTCGGACAGGATGACTGGCGAGGAGGAGATCCGGTTCGGCTACTGCACCGAGTTTATTATTATGCTTGAGAAAGGATACACGCAGCAGACTGAGCTTGAATTCAAAGCGTACCTCGAGTCGATTGGTGACTCTATTGTCGTCGTTTCCGATGATGGCATTGTGAAGGTACATGTGCATACAAACGATCCCGGGCTGGCGATTCAGCGCGCCCTGAGCTACGGTTCGCTGACAAGAATGAAGATCGACAATATGCGTGAAGAGCACCATGAGAAGGTGATCCGCGAGGCGGAGCGCACACAGACAGATCCGGCCGGGACTCCGGCAGGACAGCCCCAAGAGATCAGGGAGACAGGCTTTATTTCCGTGTCAATCGGAGACGGTATTGCCGATATCTTCCGCGATCTCGGAGTCGATTATCTGATCGAGGGCGGCCAGACGATGAACCCGAGCACTGAGGATATGCTCAATGCCATCGAGCAGGTGAACGCGAAGAATATCTTTATCCTGCCGAACAATAAGAATATCATCCTTGCCGCAAACCAGGCAAAGGAGCTGACCAGGGATAAAAATATTATTGTCATTCCGACAAAGACAGTGCCGCAGGGCATTACGGCTATTATAAACTATGTCCCGGAGAAAACTCCCGAAGAGAATGCCGCGCTGATGGCAGAAGAGATTGCCCATGTGAAGACCGGGCAGCTCACGTATGCGGTCCGCGATACGCATATTGACGACAAGACAATCAAGGCCGGCGATATTATGGGGGTCGGTGACCATGCCATCCTGGCTGTGGGGAGCGAGATCGACGGCGTCGCGATGGATACGCTCGCTCAGATGGTGGATGATGGATCCGAGCTGATCAGTATCTATTATGGCGAGGATATGAATGAGAAAGAAGCTGAAACGCTGCGGGCACGCGTCGAGGAAGCCTATCCGGATTGTGATGTGGAGCTGAATTTCGGCGGGCAGCCGATTTACTACTATATTATCTCAGTAGAATAGGTGTGTATATGAATCTGGATTCCTCTCCCGACGTCCTCAAGGGGATTGGGGATAAGACAAGAAAACTTTTTGCGAAGGCCGGGATTGAACATCTCGGCCAGCTTTTGGAATACTACCCGCGCTCCTATGAGAAATTTGCCCCCACGGTGCCGGTCAGATCGCTGCAGGCCGGTGATCTCGCCGCAGTGCAGGGCATGGTTACTGAGACACTGGCAACGCGGCATCTCAGGGGACTGTCGATTACAGCCGGGACGTTTTCTGACGGTGAAGGGCTGCTCGCTGTGACCTGGTTTAATATGCCATTCCTGAGAAATTCCATCCGCAGCGGAGTGCCGTATGTATTCCGTGGCAAGATCAAACAAAAGGGTCAGGGGCTGCTCATGGAGCAGCCCGCTGTGTATACTTTGGAGCAGTACCGTGCGCTTGCCGGAGAGCTGCGTCCCGTTTACCCGCTGGTGAAGGGCCTGACCGGAAATATGATACAGAAAGCCGTCCGCCAGGTGCTCTCCGAGAAATCTCTGCTGTGCGATTACCTGCCGCAGGAGATCCGCACACAGTATGGGCTGTCAGAATACAGCTCTGCAATTGAACAGATTCACTTCCCGAAGGGGGAGCATGAGCTTGCGCTTGCCAGGCGTAGGCTTGTTTTTGACGAGTTTTTCTTCTTTATTTTGCAACTGCGGCGTCTGAAAACGGCGCGCGTGAAGGAAACCAATACACACAGAATGTACTGCAATACGGATGCCTGCAAGCTGGCCGCTTCCCTGCCGTATGCGCTCACCGGTGCGCAGCAGCGCGTCTGGACGACAATCCGGCAGGAGCTGGCAGGCGAAAGCGTTATGTCCCGCCTGATCCAGGGAGATGTCGGCTCCGGCAAGACGATTGTGTCCGTCCTTGCACTCGTGACTGCTGCGCAGAACGGTTTCCAGGGTGCGCTGATGGCTCCGACTGAGGTACTCGCCAGGCAGCATTACCTCTCGGTCAAAGAGCTTCTGGAGCGTAATCATCTTCCATATCGGGCAGTTCTCCTGACCGGCTCGTTGACTGCAAAGCAGAAACGTGAAGCATACGCCCAGATTGCATCGGGGAAAGCTTCGATTATTATCGGCACACATGCGTTGATTCAGGAAAAGGTCACCTATCAAGATCTCGCGCTGGTTATCACAGATGAACAGCATCGCTTCGGCGTACGTCAGAGGGAAATGCTTGCACAAAAGGGCAGGGCACCTCATATTATAGTCATGAGTGCGACACCGATACCGCGCACACTTGCCGTCATCCTGTACGGGGATCTTGATATCTCAGTCATTGACGAGATGCCTGCGAACCGTCTGCCGATTAAGAACTGTGTCGTCGGCCCCGGCTACCGGGAGAAAGCATATTCTTTCATTGAACAACAGGCAGCGCTCGGACATCAGGCGTACGTGATCTGTCCGATGGTGGAAGAGAGCGAGGCGGTTGACGCGGAGAATGTCGTAGAGTACGCGGCAAAGCTGCGGGAAAAGCTTCCGCCGCAGATCACAGTGGAATATCTGCACGGCAAAATGAAGCCTGACCAGAAGAACGCAATCATGGAACGCTTTCTCCGTAATGAAATACAGGTACTTGTCTCCACAACAGTTGTCGAAGTCGGCGTCAACGTTCCGAACGCGACGGTCATGATGGTTGAAAATGCAGAACGGTTCGGGCTTGCCCAGCTCCACCAACTCCGTGGTCGTGTCGGGCGCGGGGATGCGCAGTCTTACTGTATTTTCCTGCATATGATGGAGGGGAAGCAGATTCAGGAGCGTCTCAATATCCTTTGTCAGTCAAACGACGGCTTCGCGATCGCCAATAAGGATATGCAGCTCCGCGGCCCGGGAGACCTTTTCGGCGTCCGCCAGAGCGGAATGCTTGATTTCACGCTGGCGGACATCTATACAGATGCGGAAATCCTGCAGCAGGCGAACGAAGCGGTTGGGGCATTGCTGGAAAGAGATCCTGGCCTGGCACTGCCGGAGCATACAGATTTGAAGCGCCATTACGATATTCTTGTGCAAAATGGGAGTGGCAACTTGAACCTGTAGGATTGGCGTTTAGGCAAATCAGAGGATTACAGGCGGATTTTCCGATAAAATTTGACTTGCAATGTTGCTTGTTTTGTTATATGATGCTAAAGATAACAGGAGTTATAAATAATCTGTGAATTAATGCATTCATTTTCAAGGAGGAAATTATGAAAAGAGTTGCAAAGAATGCTGAGAGAGCCGAGGTTGCAAAGGATATCAAGGCTGTAGCTATTGCGGCTGCCGGGAAAGCAGCGGCAGAGGTAAAAGAAGCTCCGAAAGCTGCGGCCAGGGCTGTAAAGGCTGTTGGCAAGACGGTGGAGGATGTCGCTGAGAAGACCGAACAGATCCGCGCTGAGGCAAAGAAAACCGCGTCGAAAAAAGCTGATGGGAAAACTGAGAAAGCTGCCAAGGCTCCTGCCAGGAAAGCAGCCCTGAAGGAGACTGTATACCTGCAGTATCTTGGCAAAGAGGTCAATAAAGATGATGTGATGAAGCGTGTCAGGGAGATCTGGATGAAGCAGATGAAGCGAAAGGCTGGCGATATGAGATCTGTCTCCCTGTATCTGAAGCCGGAAGAGAATATGGTTTACTATGTAATCAATGATGAAGTGACGGGCAGCATTGAGATTTGAGCGGTCAGCTCAGTACAAGCACAGACGGATAGGGTCAAAAATTCTCCCCTATCCGATTCTCTTCTATCAGCGTATGGATCCCGGCCTAAATCCGCATACGGACAAATGCCGCACGCACCAAAAGGCTGCATCGATATCAGCCCCGGCCGGAATCAGAATTCATCCGAACGTATATTGAGACGCCAGTCGAGGTCACCGCGCGCCAGGCCGAGTACGAGAGACTCAGCTGTCGCGATATTCGTCGCAATCGGGATATTGTACTGGTCACAGCATCTCGAGATCGCGTAGATATCAGGCGCATTGGGGCTCGTCATAACAGGGTTGTAGAAAAATACGACCATATCCATACAGTTGCGCTCAATCATATCCATGAACTGCTTGTCTCCGCCGACGCTTCCGGGCAGAAACTTATATACTTTCAGATTAGTGACTTCCTCAATTCTTCTTCCGGTAGTGCCTGTCGCATACAACTGATGTTTCGATAAGATATACTTGTAGGCAAGACAAAAATTCTCAATCAGCGTCTTCTTGCTATTGTGTGCGATAAATCCGATATTCATCACGCTACCAACCTTTCCAAATCCTATATTTATTTTTATTATAGCGAATATTTCCAAAATTTCAATGTTTTTTTGAGATTTTTTAGAAGTAATGCTACAAACAAATGCATCCAACATATTGTAGGCAATTTTCAGCCACAGCCTGGAAATTCGAAGCGGTATCCGGCTATGGCGGATGTGTAGCTTAAAAGCTAATCACGGCGTTTTTGATAAAAAAGGATAGCTATTCTGGAAAAAGTAAGGTATACTGTAGCGGGTAAATTTTGGAAGCAGGATTGAGGGAAAACATATGAGAACAGGATTTGATAACCAGAAATATCTGAAAATGCAGTCAGAAAAAATCAAAGAGCGCATCGCAATGTTTGACAACAAGCTTTACCTTGAGTTTGGCGGCAAGCTGTTTGACGATTACCATGCGTCGCGTGTATTGCCTGGCTTCGCTCCGTCCAGCAAGCTCCAGATGCTTCTGCAGCTCGCAGATCATGCTGAGATTGTGATTGTGATTAACGCAGAGGACATCGAAAAGAACAAGGTCCGGGCGGATCTCGGGATCACGTATGATCTCGATGTTATGAGGCTGATCGAGGTCTACCGCAGCCATGGCCTCTATGTCGGAAGCGTTGTGCTGACCCGTTACTCAGGCCAGGGGCTGGCCCAATCGTTCAGAACCCGGCTTGAAAAGAAAGGGATCCCCGTCTACTGTCACTATAAAATCGAGGGATATCCGAAAAACATCTCTCTCATCGTAAGCGAAGAGGGCTATGGAAGGAATGATTATATCAGGACAAGCCGTCCTCTTGTTGTTGTGACAGCTCCAGGCCCAGGAAGCGGCAAAATGGCGACATGCCTTTCACAGCTTTACCATGAACACCGGCGTGGCGTGCGGGCGGGATACGCAAAGTTCGAGACTTTCCCAATCTGGAATCTGCCATTGTCACACCCTGTCAATCTTGCGTATGAGGCCGCAACGGCGGATCTGAATGATGTCAATATGATCGATTCGTTTCATCTGAGCGCTTACGGCGTTCCAACGGTCAATTACAACCGGGATATTGAGATTTTTCCGGTGCTTTATGCGATGTTTGAGCGCATTTTCGGCAGCAGCCCATACAAATCCCCTACGGATATGGGCGTCAATATGGCCGGGTACTGCATTGTAGATGATGAGGCCTGCTGCGAAGCTTCGAAGCAGGAGATCATCCGCCGTTGCTTTGAATCACAGATCCGCAAGGTAGACCTTGAGGCAACCGAGGACGAACTGTCCAAGATCAATTTCCTGATGCAGCAGCTCGGGATCTCCAAAAATGACAGACGCTGCGCGGCTGCGGCAAATAATACGGCCAAACAGCGCGGCGTAGCCTCTGCCGCGATCGAACTTGCTGACGGGCGCATCGTGACGGGCAAGACTTCAGCGCTGCTAGGGCCGTGCTCGGCTGTGATCCTGAATTCTCTCAAAGAGATCGCGGGGATTGACCATGAGCTGCCGCTGATTTCCAGAAAGGCGCTGGAGCCGATCCAGACATTAAAGACACAATATTTTGGCAGTAAAAATCCGAGGCTGCATACGGATGAAACACTGATTGCCCTCTCAATCAGTGCATCGGAAAGTCCGGAGGCGCAGAAAGCCCTCGACTCACTTGGGACGCTTCGCGGATGTCAGCTTCACTGTTCTGCAAGGCTGTCCAAGGTTGATCTGGATACGCTCCGTAAACTGGGGCTGCAGGTAACTATGGAACCAATGCTGGAGCATTCGCAGCATCATTGAAATATGATTACCAAACGGAAAAGGCTGGTGTACGCCAGCCTTTTCCTGCATCAGAGACAGTTTGTTATCTGTTTCCTCTGCCGTTATTCGTTTTGCTTACATCTGAGTCGTCATACCCTGGCCCATAGATGCCTGACCCTGTGTCCCGGACATCTGGCGCTCCTGCGCTTCGATCATTTTCTTAACCATATAGCCGCCTACAGAACCATTCTGTCTGGAAGTGAGGTTGCCGTTGTAGCCGTCTGTGAGCGGTACGCCCAGCTCATTTGCCACCTCATACTTAAAACGATCCAGTGCAGTTTTTGCTTCCGGGACTGCTGCTGTGTTGCTTGAACGATTAGACATATCAAACGCCTCCTTTGTTTTCAGTTTTCTTTTTATCTGTCGATTCTTATTAACAGCTTTTGTGCTGCAATCCTAGTATGCGCAGACTGGGCAGATATAAACTGGAAAATGTTTGAAAAGCATTGTGATCCGGCCTGTTTTCCGATAATAGAACTGTTGTTTTCTATTGACAGCACGGGCTGAAAAATTTATAATGATCCAGAATAAGGGAAAAGGATATGTTATGAGAGTAATAGCAGGTAAGGCGCGGAGACTTCCGCTTAAGACAATTCCGGGGCAGGATACGCGTCCGACTACGGACCGCATCAAGGAGACCCTGTTCAATATTTTACAGAATGATATTCCTGGTACACGTTTCCTCGATCTGTTTGCAGGCAGCGGCGGCATTGGCATAGAAGCGCTCAGCCGCGGCGCGGCGTATGCTGCCTTTGTGGAAAATGCCAGAGCAGCGGCAGACTGTATCCGGGCGAATCTTCGGTTCACACATCTGGAGCAGGACGCGCTTTTGCTGCAGTGTGATGTGCTCGCAGCGCTTTCACGGCTTTCCGGGCAGGAACCGTTTGGCATCGTTTTTATGGATCCGCCATACAGACGCGGCCTGGAGCGAAGCGTCCTGGAATATTTTGCTTCGCATATGCCGTCGTATATTGACGAGGACACGCTTCTGATCATTGAAGCGGAGCTTGGGACGGATTTCAGTTATGCGCAGTGGCTTGGCTTTGAGATTGTCCGCGTCAAGGAATACAAGACCAATATGCATGTATTTTTGAAAATGCAGGAACGGGAGAATTTATGAAAAGGGCAGTATATCCTGGCAGCTTCGATCCGGTGACGAAGGGGCATATCGACATTATCTGTCGTGCAGCGGCACTTGTGGACGAGCTGGTTGTCGGCGTTCTGAATAATAATGAAAAATCACCGTTGTTTTCTGCCGAAGAACGTGTTAAGATGTTAAAAGATGTTACTGTGGATATTCCAAACGTCCGAGTGGAATCGTTTTCCGGGCTGTCTGTTGACTTTGTACGGAAATGCGATGCGTCTTTTATCGTTCGCGGCCTGCGGGCCGTGACTGATTTTGAATATGAGCTGCAGATGGCTCAGACGAATCGGAGCATTGACGGAGATATTGACACCCTGTTTTTCACGACAGCGCTGAATTATGCTTACATCAGCTCAACGATCGTGAAGGAGGTTGCTTCATATGGCGGAGATATCTCAGGCTTTGTCCCGCCACCCGTCGCCCGGCGCGTATATGAGAAACTACAGAAGGGGATTCCGGGAGGGCAGCCGTGATTATATACCTTCTGGTGAAATGGGCATTTTATGTCCGGCAAGTATAAATAATAAGGAGAGACTATCATGAGCAGCAGGATTGAACAGATTATTGAAGAGATTGAAGAGTTTGTTGACAGTTGTAAATTCCAGCCGTTGTCCTCTACGAAGATTGTTGTCAACAAGGAGGAGCTGGAGGAGCTGCTGCGCGAGCTTCGGATGAAGACACCGGATGAGATCAAGCGTTATCAGAAGATTATCAGCAACAAGGATGCGATCCTGGAGGATGCGCAGACCAAGGCTGACAATATTATCGCTGAGGCACAGGCAAAGGCCCAGCAGATTGTCAGCGAGAGCGAGGTTATGCAGATTGCCCTGCAGCAGTCGAACCAGCTCATTGAACAGACGAATGCCCAGGCACAGGAGATCCTCGACAAGGCGACGGAGGATTCCAACAATATCCGTATGAGCGCCATCAGCTACACGGATGAGATGCTTGAAAATCTCGAGAAGATCATGAGCCATACGATCGATGCGGCCGGTACGAAATACAGCAATTTTATCAATTCCATCCAATCCTGCTACGATATTGTCAGCAAGAATCGGTCGGAGCTGTCCCCGCAGGTATCTCCTTCGAGCTATACGACGGCGCCGGCGGAATCCACAGAGGCAGAGTCGGAATAATGCTGTCAGAACCGGGATCGGATGATGCGTTCATGTCAGCGCAGATGTGCAGTGAGCAATACTGTAAACACTGAGATCAGTACCGAGAGCAGGGTAATCATTACCCTGCTTTTTATGTATTGCCGAAAGCTTTTGGCGCTGAACCCGGCAATTCCGGCAGTCTGCGCAAGGGCACTGAGGCCTCCGAATGCCCCGAGCGCATTTACAAGTACATATTTTAATTCAAAGGGCAGGGACGACGACGCAATCAGCCGGATTCCATTGGTTACCTCAATGCAGGCGACGCCAAAAAGGACAGGGGCCCGCTCCACCGGCAGAAACCGCACCGCCGCATCAGCAAGAATGCAAAAAACCATGATAAGTGCCCCAAGCCGGATGCTGCCCAGCGCTGTGTCGCAGATACTTTCATCAACAGCCTCCAGAACAGGCATTGCGGAATCACCGGGAACGGAGACAGCTTTCCCGGAGAGTTTTCCGGAGCTACCAGGAGGCGTACCGGCCTTTGCATTACGATGCCTGTGCTCTTTCGGTGATGTCAATACTCCGTAGAGCACAGAACTGCCCAGGATGGTCGAGAGGAACGCGAACCTCAGCTGCGGAGTCCTCATCTGTATGACGGCCAGATAGGATAAAATGAAGCCTGGGCTCAGGTTGTTCACGAAACCGTATAGATATCGGCTCTCGCTGAGGCTGATTCGTCCGGCCCGGCAGAGATCCGCCGTGACCTTTGCCCCCATTGGAAAGCCGCAGAGGAATCCGGCGAAAACCGCAAAGCTTCCTTCTGCACTGCAGCCAAACAGGCGGCAGAGGAGCCTGGCCGGGACACTCTGGGATGCCCCTCCTTTGGCACAGCGAAGATAAAGATTGCACAGCAGCATGAATGGAAACAGAACCGGGATAACAGAGTCATACCACAGCAGCAACCCGGTTCTTGCCGCCGCCGCAGCTTCCTGCGGGCAGAGCAGCAGATAGCCAAATGAGACGGCGATTACAATAAACAGGCCTCTTTTCATTGCAGGCTCCGCAGATGTTTTTACTGCATTGTATGCGCCTGTCCCGAATAGCATGACAGAAACTGCTCTTTGGCGGTGAACGGCATTTTATCATAAACCGGATCTTTTTCAGCTATACATATTAAGAAATGTGTAAACCTGGGATTCCGATTATGAAACGAATCCGTCCTGAACTCCTTTTGTTCCTGCTGTTCCTGGCTGTGACGGTTTCATGGCTTGGCGCGTGTATCTGTGACAGGGCTGCCGTATGTTCTATTGATTCTGTCATACCGGAGTCTGACAGCTTTCGCAGAATGCAGCTCGGCGACCGGACGCTCAGGCAGCTCTGCGTCCTTGAGGAAGAGAGCCAGATGGGCATCGGAGAATTGCTTACGGTCATGATACCGCAATCCGGGCTGCGGTTCACGGCGCTTCCTTCCGGCCTCTCTGCACAATCCTGTTTGTCGCGGAAAAGGCTGCTTATCACCCTGGACAGAGATGGGTACGAGACAGTCCGCTCGGCATACGGCGCAGTCTGGGACGATGTTGTCTGTTTCCCGGTCGCAGCCTCTGGCATTGCCTACGAAAATTCCTGGATGTTTGAACGTACCTACGGAGGAAAGCGCGGCCATGAAGGCTGTGACCTGATGCCTCCCGAAAACCTGCCTGGCCATTACCGTGTTGTCAGCATGACCGACGGGGTAGTGGAGAAGGTTGGCTGGCTTGAAAAAGGCGGTTACCGCATAGGAATCCGGGGCCCGTCCGGCGGTTATTTTTATTATGCGCATCTGGACTCCTACAGCCAGGATTTTGTGCCGGGACAGTCTGTGGAGGCAGGAGAAGTACTGGGTCTCATGGGCGATACCGGTTATGGCCCGGAATCTACGAGCGGGAGATTTGACGTACATCTGCACCTTGGGATCTATATCCGGACAGAGCAGACCCAGGAGCTGAGTGTCAATCCGTACTGGGTGCTGCGCTATCTCACATATAGAGAGGAATGCGCATGATAGATTTCCGCCTCCGCAGCATCGACAGTATCCGCCAAAAGGCTTCGTTGCATCTTTCGGGCGAGTATGTTATAGTAAACGACATAAATAATGTCCTGGCCGCATGAGGGAGACAGCCGCCTTTGGCGGCATGCGGCCGGCGCAAAAGGAAACAACGAAAGGCGTTTCCCGGAAAATAACCGTGGCTTTACAATTAGTCTATATTTGATTTAGCAGGAGAGATTTGCATGGAAATACAATTGTGGCGTGAGATTCTGACTCCATATGATCTGGCAGTGAAGGAACTCATTGTGAAATTCAGGCATCTGATTTACGAGCATCGCAGCCAGGGGCTTTATTCGCCGATTGAGCAGGTGACCGGCCGTGTAAAAACGATCGCCAGCATCCTGGATAAGGCACAGAAGAAAAATATTGCGGTCGATGAGATCGAGGATCACCTCGTAGATATTGCGGGAATCCGGATTATCTGCCAGTTTGTCGAGGACATCCAGAAGGTAGTCGAGATCATCCGGCATCGTACGGATATGGAGATTATTTCCGAACGCGATTATATCAACCACATGAAGGACAGCGGCTACCGCAGCTATCACATTATCGTGAACTATGATGTGCAGACTCTTTCCGGTAACCGTACGATCAAGGTCGAGATCCAGATCCGTACGCTTGCAATGAACTTCTGGTCGACGATTGAGCATTCCCTGCAGTACAAGTACAAGAAGAATATCCCGGAGCATATCAGCGGGAAGCTGATGAACGCCGCGAATGCGATCATCGCGCTCGACAATGAGATGTCGGCGGTCCGCAGCGAGATCATGGATGCACAGAATTCGTTCCAGATCCATACGAAGCTGGTCTCCGATATCCTGAATAACATCCAGAATCTATACCGTATTGCGAACAAGCGTGAGGTGCAGAAGATCCAGGATGAATTTTACCGGATCTATGAACTGAACGACATCGAACAGCTCGAGCGCTTTGAGCGCGAGCTGGACAACATCGCGGAGGGCTACCGTGCGCAGTCCGTCACGGGCGGGGAGGGCCGTTTCATGGCGACGGAATTCCAGGAATTATAGCAAATAGTTTGCCTGGGGTGTGAGTGGCTTCCAGGCAGTTCCTTAGTGGATGCGCAGGCAATCACGATACGATACATAGGAGCAGGGATACATATGCAGAAGCTTCCGGAGGAATTTACCAATCGGATCAAACGTCAGCTGGGGGACGAATATGAGGCGTTCCTCGCCGGATACGGGGATGAGGCAGGCGCGGGACTCCGCGCCAACACAGAAAAGATATCCGCAGCCGGGCTTAAATCCAGGTTGCCGTTTCCTCTCGAGCCCATCCCCTGGGCTGAGAATGGATTTTATTATCGCAAGGGCGATCCCGTGGCAAAGCATCCGTATTACCATGCAGGGCTTTACTACATCCAGGAGCCGAGCGCCATGCTCCCGGCTTCCAGGCTGCCTGTCTGCCCGGGAGATGTGGTGCTCGACCTGTGTGCGGCTCCTGGCGGCAAGGCCACGGAGCTTTCTTCACGGCTTGGAGGGACGGGTCTCCTTGTCGCCAACGATGTGAGCGCAAGCAGGGCGCGCGCCCTGCTTCGGAACCTGTCGCTCTGGGGCAGCCGCAATGCTTGTGTCACAGCGGAGACTCCGCAGAGGCTGCTTGATGCGTTCGGCTGCTTTTTTGACAAAATCCTTGTTGACGCACCGTGCTCCGGGGAAGGTATGTTCCGGCGGGACAGCCGCCTGATCGGGGACTGGGAGGAGCGGGGGCCGCAGTATTATGCACCTTTGCAGCGCGGGATCCTTTCCTGTGCCGTGCGGATGCTGCGCCCGGGAGGGATGCTGCTGTACTCGACCTGCACGTTCTCCGAGGAGGAAGACGAGGCGGTGATTGAAGATCTGCTGGAGAATTTCCCGGAGCTTCTGCTCCTGGAGCCTGAACCGTTTGAAGGTATGTCACACGGCAGGGCGCCCTGTGAGCGGACGCTGCGGCTCTGGCCGCACCGTGTGAGGGGGGAAGGGCATTTCCTGGCGCTCCTGAAAAAACAGGGCGACGGCGGAACAGCCTCACGGATGGTGCCGGAGCCAGAGGTCAGGCGCAGCCATCGGAAAATGCCTGGCGAAGTGCGTGATTTCCTGGAGAAGCTTCCGCGTGCCCTGTGGGAGAATTGCATCTATGAGCAGCGCGGCGAGCTCTGCATCCTCAGGCCGCCGTACCGCCTGCCGGAGAAGCTGCGTTACCTGCGGACAGGCCTGGTAGCAGGGAGCTGCAAAAAGGGGCGCTTTGAGCCTTCACAGGCTCTGGCGATGGCACTGTCCGCCGCATCGTACCCGGATGTCCTCGATCTGCCCTGTGACGACCCGCGTATCGTGAAGTATCTGCGCGGCGAGACAATCGAGCCGGAGGAGGCGGATGATTCCGGCGGCTCGGAATCCGCAGGTGGTTCCCTGCTGGTGCAGGCTGACGGCAGGGCAGGATCCGCGTTCGCAGGGGGTTCGTGGATTCTCGTGTGTACCGACGGCTACGCGCTTGGCTGGGGCAAATATGTCAACGGAAGCATCCGCAACAAATATGAACCCGGGTGGAGGCTGCAGTAGTGTAACGGGCGGATTTTTGGAGGAACCATATGTTAAGACAAAAGAAAGCGGTTATCTTTGACCTGGATGGAACCCTGATGGACTCCATGTGGATGTGGACCGATATCGATATTATGTATCTGGGGCGGTATGGCTACTCACTGCCGCCGGATCTCCAGAAGAAGATAGAGGGCATGGGCTTCACTGAGACGGCCGTTTATTTCAAGGAGCGTTTTGCGATCCCGGACTCTGTCGAGGAGATCAAGGCAACGTGGAATGAGATGGCATATGATATGTATGCGACCCGCGTAAAGATGAAGCCCGGGGCGCCCGCTTTTTTAGAGGAGCTTGGGCGGCTGGGCATCCGCACCGGCATTGCGAGCAGCAACAGCCGCAGCCTGATTACGGCGTGCCTGGAAGCGAACCAGGTTATGGACCGCTTTGACTGTATCACGACATCCTGCGACGTCAATAAGGGCAAGCCTGCCCCGGATGTTTATCTGGAGGTGGCACGGTCACTGGGCGCCAGGCCGTCGGACTGCCTCGTCTTTGAGGATGTCCCGATGGGGATCCTGGCCGGGAAGAATGCCGGGATGGAGGTCTGTGCCGTCGAGGACGCGCATGCCCTGATGCAGAAGGATGAGATCAGGAGGCTTGCCGACTACTACATCCATTCTTATGACGAAATCATGGGCGGGACATACGAGGTGCTTTCATGAATGGGACATTTTTGCCGATGACGGTGGACGAGCTCAGGGAGCGCGGCATCGCCCGGCCTGATTTTGTGTATGTGATCGGAGATGCCTATGTGGACCATCCGTCGTTCGGGCACGCAATTATCAGCAGGTTACTGGAGTCGCACGGCTACAGTGTCGCGATCATCTCACAGCCTGACTGGAGGACGGTAGAGAGCGTCCGGACTTTCGGGCGGCCGAGGCTCGGCTTCCTGGTGACCGCAGGCAATATGGACTCGATGGTCAACCACTATGCGGTCTCCCGGAAGCGCCGGAAGACTGACAGCTATACGCCGGGCGGCGTCATGGGGAAGCGCCCGGATTACGCAGCCGTTGTCTACTGCAATCTGATCCGGCAGGCATATCACGACGCGCCGATCATTGTCGGCGGGATTGAGGCAAGCCTGCGGCGGCTGGCTCATTACGATTACTGGTCGGACTCACTGAAGCGCTCGATCCTGATGGATTGCGGGGCAGACCTGATTTCTTACGGCATGGGAGAGCGCTCGATCATCGGGATCGCTGAGGCGCTCGCGTCCGGGCTGTCGGTCCATGATATCACCTTTGTCGAGGGAACCTGCTATCGGACAAAGCGCCTTGAGGATGTCTATGACTATGAGCTGCTTCCTTCCTATGAGGAACTGTGCTCTGACAAGAAAAACTATGCCAGAAGCTTTTACACGCAGTACCGCAATACAGATCCGTTTTCCGGCAGGAGACTTGTCGAGCCGTACGGAACGGTCTATGTGGTACAGAATCCTGCCGCGAAGCCTCTCACACAGCAGGAGATGGATGATATCTATGACCTGCCCTATTGCAGGAGGGCGCATCCTTCCTATGAGAAGGACGGAGGCATCCCTGCTGTCTCCGAGGTACGCTTCAGCCTCGTCAGCAACCGTGGCTGCTTCGGCGGCTGCAATTTCTGCGCGCTGACCTTCCATCAGGGACGCATCATCCAGACGCGCAGCCATGAATCGATCCTGAAGGAAGCCCGCCTGATGACGGAGGAGCCGGATTTTAAAGGATATATCCACGATGTCGGCGGGCCGACGGCCAATTTCCGGCAGCCGTCCTGCGAGAAGCAGCTCACGAAAGGCGTCTGCAAGGACAGGCAGTGCCTGTTCCCGTCCCCGTGCAAACATCTGCGCGTCGACCACAGCGATTACGTTGCGCTGCTGCGGAAGCTGCGCGCATTGCCGCGCGTGAAGAAGGTATTTATCCGCTCCGGGATCCGTTTTGATTATCTGATGGCGGACAGGTCGGATACGTTCTTCCGCGAGCTCGTTGAGCACCACATCAGCGGGCAGCTTAAAGTAGCTCCGGAACACGTCGCGGACCGTGTGCTCGACATGATGGGAAAGCCGCGCCACGAGGTCTACCTGAAATTTACAGAGGCATACCAAAGGATGAACGGGCGCTGCCACATGGATCAGTACCTGGTGCCGTATCTGATGTCCTCCCATCCGGGCTGCTCGATGCGGGAGGCGGTGGAGCTTGCGTGCTACCTGCAGAAGCTGCATTATACGCCGGAGCAGGCGCAGGATTTCTATCCTACCCCGTCGACAATCTCGACCTGTATGTATTACACCGGCCTGGATCCCCGGACCATGCAGCCGGTTTATGTCGAGAAGAACCCGCATTATAAGGCGCTGCAGCGCGCCCTGATCCAGTATCGCAGGCCGGAAAATGAGGAGCTGGTCCGGGAAGCGCTGAAAGTGGCGGGGCGCGAGGATCTGATCGGATACGGG
>CAYRKA010000004.1:17383-38843 GCA_964424785.1 uncultured Lachnospiraceae bacterium
ACATAAAAAGAAACAGAGGCGAAGACATCCATGAAAAAAGCTACAAAGGGGCATTATGGCTATATCAAATATGAAAAAAAGAAGCGTATCCTCATAACGCTCGTCCTTTTCATGATCCCGCTGCTGCTCTATGTCTCAGCGTACCTTTACACAAAAACGACGTCGAATCTGCTCACGGTCGTCGCAATCGTAGGCTGCCTGCCTGCCTGCAAATCCATGGTCGGCCTGATCATGATGCTGATGCAGAAGCCGGCCACGCAGGATTGCTACCGCGAAGCAGAAAAAGCCCGCGGCAATCTTGTCGGAGGATATGAGCTGGTTATCACGGCGTATGAGCATACTTCCCCGGTGAACGCAGCCATCGTCTGCGGGAATCAGATTGTCTGCTACACTCCCGATGAAAAAACAGACCCGGCCTACCTTGAGAAGCATATCAGCAAGATCATGTCGGCGAACGGCTTCACTTCGGTACAGGTGAAGGTCATGAAGGATTTCAGACAGTACCTGCAGCGTGTATCGACGATCCGGGACCGGCAGGAGCATTACCGCGAAGGCATCCCCTTCACACCGGACGGGCGTTACCCGGAGCTTTCGCGTGACGAGGTGATCTGGCACACCCTGCTCGCGATTTCGCTGTAGGAGGAGGAAATGAGACAGATAACTGTATCCGCGAATGAGGCGGGCCAGAGGCTTGACAAGCTGCTCGCAAAATATCTGCGCGAAGCGCCGAAAAGCTTCCTATATAAAATGCTGCGCAAAAAAAATATCACGCTGAATGGGAGGAAGGCACAGGGCAGTGAGCTGTTGGCGGAGGGCGATGAGGTGAAGCTGTTCCTTGCAGATGAGACGATCGATAAATTTCAGGGCTGCCAGGAGCACCTCCAGGCGGTACCGCAGGATACCGGCAGCCTCGACATTCTCTATGAGGACGATCACATTGTCCTGATTAACAAGCCTGCCGGGCTGATGTCCCAGAAAGCGCAGCCGCAGGATATCTCTGTGGTGGAGCTGTTGACCGCGCATCTGCTTGCAAACGGGAGCATCACCAGGCAGGAGCTGCTGACCTTCCATCCGGCGGTCTGCAACAGGCTCGACCGCAATACGAGCGGTCTGATCGTCGCAGGGAAGAGCCTTGCCGGACTCCAGGCGATGAGCAGCCTGATCCGCGACCGCTCGATGCGCAAATATTACCGCTGCATTGTCGTCGGAAAGATGCAGGGGACACAGCTCCTGGACGGATATCTTTTGAAGGACAGCCGGACGAACAAAGTACGCATATTCAGGTCTCCGGGCGCCGGTGCGAAACCAGTCGAGACAGAATACCATGCGCTGGCATCCGGAAACGGCCTGACGCTGCTGGAGGTACACCTGGTCACAGGGCGGAGCCATCAGATCCGCGCGCATCTTTCCTCTATCGGGCATCCGATTCTCGGAGATCCGAAGTACGGAGACGAGAAAATAAACGCCCGCTTCCGCAGGTCGCACCGTGTCAACTGCCAGCTCCTGCACGCGCAGCGGCTTGAGCTGCCGCAGGCTATAGAAGGGACGCTTTCGTACCTGTCGGGGCGTGTGTTTACAGCGCCGGAGCCGCCGGTTTACGGGGAACTGCTCCGCACATCGCCCCATGATGCACCCGAGGTGCAGTAACACCTTCATGCGCAGTGGTACGCTTAAAGCGCATGGGGTTTCCTATGACACAAGAGAGAGGAATATTGTGATATGGCAACATGGAATACACGCGGCCTGCGCGGCTCCACGCTTGAGGATCTGATCAACCGCACGAATGAGCTTTATCTTGAGAAGGGGCTCGCGCTGATCCAGAAAGTCCCGACCCCGATCACGCCGCTGAAAATCGACAAGGAGAACCGCCAGATCACCCTGGCTTATTTCGACCAGAAAAGCACCGTCGACTATATCGGCATTGTACAGGGGATTCCCGTCTGCTTCGATGCCAAGGAATGCACGGCGGATACCTTTGCGCTCCAGAATATCCATGCGCATCAGGTTACGTTTATGACGCAGTTTGAGCGGCAGGGCGGGATCTCGTTCCTTGTTCTGTTTTTCAGCGCGCGCAACGAGCTGTTCTATCTGCCGTACCGCGACATGATGAAATTCTGGAACAGGGCTCAGGAGGGCGGCAGGAAGAGCTTCCGGTATGAGGAGCTTGACCAGAATTACTATTTAGAATCGAAAAACGGGCTGCTTGTGCCGTATCTTGAGGGTCTGCAGAGGGATCTGGAGGAGAGGGATGCGGGATGATCATTGGTGAAACGGACGAGAAGTGCGCAAGGCCGGCTTGAAATCCGGGATTGACATACTAAGAGCAATCTCCTATAATAAAGAACCGTGAGTTTAATATGTTATCAAATTATCACATTACAGTGATAAAGTGAAAGGAATTGGCATGCAGAAAATATTACATACACCGGACGGAGTGCGGGATCTTTACGGTTCTGTGTGCGAGCAGAAGCTGGCGCTTCAGGACAGCCTGCATACGGTGATCAAATCTTACGGCTACCGCGATATTGAGACGCCGACGTTTGAGTTTTTTGATGTGTTCGGAAATGAGATCGGGACGATTCCGTCGCGCGAGCTGTACAAATTCTTTGACCGCGAGGGCAACACGCTGGTGCTGAGGCCGGATTTCACGCCGCCTGTCGCGCGGGCTGCCGCCAGGTACCTGCTCGATGAGAAGATGGCGGTGCGGCTTACCTATCTGGGCCATGCTTTTATCAACAATTCGAGCTATCAGGGGCGCCTGAAGGAGACGACGCAGATCGGCGGAGAGCTGATCGGAGACGGGAGCGCCGACGCGGATGCGGAGATTATCGCGCTTGTCGTGCAGCTCCTGCTCGCTTCGGGGCTGGAGGATTTCCAGATCAGCCTCGGACATGTAGGGTTTTTCCATGCACTCGTCGCGGAGGCCGGTTTCTCGGAGCAGCTTACACAGGAGCTTGAGGAGCTCATCACGAACAAGAATTCCTTCGGTGTGCGCAGGCTGGTCGAAGAGCAGCCGGTCAGCGAGCGGCAGAAGCAGTGCTTTGCGGCGCTGACAGGACTGTTCGGCACACAGGAGGTGCTGGACAGGGCAGAGGCGCTCACGGACAATCCGCAGGCGCTCGCTGCGGTCGGCAGGCTGCGGGAGATCTGGCGCACGCTGCAGCTCTATGGCGTAGAGAAATATGTCTCCCTTGACCTCGGGATGCTCAGCCGGTATATGTATTACACCGGCATCATTTTCCGCGGCTACACGTATGGGACGGGAGAGGCGATCATCAAGGGAGGCCGCTACGACAATCTGCTCGCGCATTTTGGCAAGGCAGCCCCGGCAGTCGGGTTTGTCGCTGTCATCGACCAGCTGTTGTCCGCACTCTCAAGGCAGAAAATCACGCATCCTGTGAGCGCGAACCACTGCATGATGATCTACGGGGCTGACCGGCAGGCTGAAGCGATCCGCAGGGCGAGGGAGCTGCGTGCAAAGGGGATCGATGTGGAGCTGGTGAGAATTACAGAGGGCCGGACGCGGGAGGACTGCCGCGCCTATGCGGACGCAGCATCCTGTGCGCTCGTTGTTGAACTATAGTGATTGCCCATGCATCGCGAAGCAGATTGCTGCGGGCAATCATGAATATAAGGAGCCTGATATGGGAGAGATGAGATACCTGACGTTTGCGCTCACGAAAGGGCGGCTCGCCAAAAAGACGCTCGAGCTGTTTGAGCAGATCGGGATTACCTGCGATGAGATGAAGGATCCGGCATCGCGGAAGCTGATCTTTGCCGATGAAGAGCACAAGCTTAAATTTTTCCTCGCGAAGGGGCCGGACGTGCCGACGTACGTTGAGTACGGGGCGGCTGACATCGGTATCGTCGGCCGCGATACGATTCTCGAGGAAGGTCGCAAGCTCTATGAGGTGCTGGATCTGGGCTTTGGCGCGTGCAGGATGTGCGTCTGCGGGCCGGAATCCGCGCGGGAGCTGCTGCGCGGACAGGAACGGATCCGCGTAGCGACAAAGTACCCGAACATTGCACGGGACTATTTTTACAACCGGAAAAACCAGACGGTCGAAATCATCAAGCTGAACGGCTCGATCGAGCTTGCGCCGATTGTCGGGCTGTCTGAGGTCATTGTCGATATCGTCGAGACCGGATCGACACTGCGGGAGAACGGGCTCGTCGTGCTCGAGGAGATCTGCCCGCTGTCGGCCCGCGTGACCGTGAACCCGGTCAGTATGCGGATGGAAAATGAACGGATCATGAAGCTGCTTGCAGAACTGAATGCCTGTGTGCAGCCGGATGGCCGGAGGAGGGAACAGAGATGAAAATCATCAGGTTGACAGAAGAAACGCGAAGAGATATCTCGAGGCAGCTATTAAAGCGCAGCCCGGACAGCTACCCGCAGTTCGAGGAGCGTGTGGCTGCGATTGTGAAAAATGTAAAGGAAAACGGCGATGAGGCTGTCTTCGGCTACACGAAGCAGTTTGACGGAGTCGAGACGAACGCGGAGAATATCCGCGTGGCGCAGGCGGAGATTGACGAGGCGTACGAGAAGGTGGACCGGAAGCTTCTCGCGGTGATCCGCAAATCGCTCGTGAATATCCGGGCGTACCATGAGAAGCAGCGCCGCTATAGCTGGTTTGACAGTACAGAAAACGGCACGCTGCTCGGGCAGAAGGTGACGCCTCTCGCGACAGTCGGCGTCTATGTGCCGGGCGGCAAGGCGGTTTATCCGTCCTCCGTCCTGATGAACGTCGTCCCGGCCAGGGTCGCCGGAGTCGGCAGGATTGTGATGACGACGCCCCCGGGACGTGACGGCAGGATCCCGGCATCGACACTGGTGGCGGCGTGTGAGGCTGGAGTAGATGAAATCTACCGGGTCGGAGGCGCACAGGCGATCGCCGCGCTGGCCTTCGGCACACAGAGCATCCCGAAGGCGGATAAAATCACAGGACCGGGCAATATCTATGTCGCGCTGGCAAAAAAGGCTGTCTACGGCCATGTCAGCATCGATTCTGTCGCCGGGCCGAGCGAGATCCTGGTACTGGCGGATGAGACGGCGAACCCGCGCTATGTCGCGGCAGACCTGCTCTCGCAGGCGGAGCATGACGAGATGGCTTCCGCGATCCTTGTGACGACGAGCGAAACGCTTGCGGCGCAGGTGGCGGAGGAGATCGAGGGCTTCCTGAAGACACTCTCACGCGCAGACATTATCCGCAAATCACTCGACCAATACGGCTTTATCCTGATCGCCGGTACGATGCAGGAGGCAATCGACACCGTTAATGAGATCGCATCCGAGCACCTTGAGATTGTCACAAAGAATGCGTTTGATGTGATGACAAGAATCCGCAACGCAGGCGCGATTTTTATTGGAGAATACAGCAGCGAGCCGCTCGGCGACTATTTTGCCGGGCCGAACCATGTGCTGCCGACAAATGGCACGGCGAAGTTCTTCTCGCCGCTGTCTGTCGATGATTTCGTCAAGAAGTCCAGCGTGATTTACTATTCAAGGGAAGCGCTGGAGCCGGTTCGTCAGGATATCATTGATTTCGCGGAGGCGGAGCAGCTGACCGCGCATGCGAATTCGATTCGGGTGCGTTTTGAGCAGAAGGAGGGGCAGTTATGAGCAGATGTGCACAGATCACCCGCGGCACGAAGGAGACTCAGATTACGGTAAAGCTGGAGCTTGACGGGAGCGGCAGGGTTGATATCCACACAGGCATCGGGTTCTTTGACCATATGCTGGATGGCTTTGCGCGGCATGGGCTGTTCGACCTGGAAGTCCGGGCGGACGGCGACCTCGAGGTTGACTGCCATCACACGATAGAGGATACCGGCATCGCGCTCGGACAGGCAATCCGGGAGGCCATTGGCGACAAGCAGGGGATCCGCCGCTACGGCTGCCGGATCCTGCCGATGGATGAGGTGCTGGTGCTGTGTGCGCTTGACCTTGGCGGCAGGCCGTATTACCGTTCCGATGCAGAGTTTGCGGCAGAGCGCATCGGGGCGATGGATACGGAAATGGTGCGGGAATTCTTCTATGCGGTCTCGTATTCCGCCATGATGAACCTGCATTTTAAGATGCTGAGCGCAGGCAACAGCCACCATATGGCCGAGGGGATGTTTAAGGCGTTCGCCAAGGCACTCGATGAGGCGGTAAGCCTGGATGAACGGATCTCGGGTGTGCTCTCGACGAAGGGGAAGCTGTAGGCGGAAACAGGAGGAGAAGATGGGAAAGAAGGAATTGATTGTACCAATCTGGCTGTACGATACGAAGGCGGTGAACGGCCCGCAGGACAGGACGCTCCTCGCGGACGGCGACGCCGTCTCCCTCGCGGCAGAGTGCAGCAACCATGGTGCGGACGCAATCCTGCTGTTTGACCTGTCGGACGGGGACACTGCGCACGATGCGGCGATCGGCAGGATCAAGGAGATTGCGGCTGCCGTCGATATCCCGGTCTACGGCGGAGGCAATGTACGCCGGATGGAGGATGTCAAGAAGCTGCTGTATGCGGGCTGCCGGAAAGCATTCCTGAATTATGCAAAGGAAGGCAACATCGAACTGGCGCATGAGGTATCGTCGCGCTTCGGGCGTGAGAAAATCCTCGCGTGCGTCTGTGACGGGGAGGCGTTGCATGAAGCCAGGCTGCATGAGGATGTGCTCGGCGGCATCGTGGTTGCCGATGCGGAGCTGGCTGCGGGGGCAGAGGCTGTGGAGCAGGAAGGGTTCTCCGTTTATCTCTGCGCATCATGTACAGGACAGGCAATGGCTGGCTGCGGAGATATGGCGGACTCCTTAGGCCAGGCACTTTTGTCCGCGTCAGGTGTATTCTGCGAACCGTTTGCCTCCGGCACTTTTGATTTTATGGAGCTGAAGCACGCGCTGCTTGCCCGCGGCATTGCTGTCAATACGTATGAAGCTTCCGTCCGGTGGGATGAGATCAGGACCAACAATGACGGCCTGCTCCCGGTCGTTGTGCAGGATTACAAGACGCAGGAGGTCCTGATGGTCGCGTACATGAACCGCGAGGCATTCGAGGCAACGGTCCGCACCGGGCGCATGACGTACTGGAGCCGCAGCAGGCAGGAGCTCTGGGTCAAGGGACTGACCTCCGGGCATTTCCAGTATGTGCGGGAGCTGCGGATCGACTGTGACAATGACACGCTGCTTGCGAAGGTCATGCAGGTCGGCGCTGCCTGCCACACAGGCAACAGGAGCTGCTTCTACCGCACGGTCCTCAGGAAAGAGTACGACGATACAAATCCTCTTGCAGTGTTCGAGGACGTCTTTTCCGTGATCCTCGACCGCAAGGCGCATCCGAAGGAGGGCTCCTACACGAATTACCTCTTTGACAAAGGGATCGACAAGATCCTGAAGAAGGTCGGTGAGGAGGCGACGGAGATCGTGATCGCCGCCAAGAATCCCGATCCGGAGGAGATCAAGTATGAGATTTCCGATTTCCTGTACCATGTGATGGTACTCATGGCAGAGAAAGGCGTGAGCTGGGAGGATATCACGAAGGAACTCGCGCGAAGATAAAGGGAACCTGCAGCGGTTCAGTGTCTCTACGGTTACGGAACCCCCAACATTTGATTGAGGAGAAATAAGCAAAAAAAGGACTCGAGACCTTTTCGCTTTTGCGGATTCGATTTATTATTATGCATAGTAATAAAAACGAAAGAGCGTGAGAATGTGGAATCAGGGTATTTGTACCACGTATTGCCATGCCTGAATGATATTGAAGCCTGCAGAAGGGAACAGATTGAAGGGTATTTTGCAAGTGCCCCCGCATGGCTGCTGGATTCTATACAGGTAGTTCAGATAGAGAAAGATGTAGTATTAGTAAAAGAGAATGCCCCGGTAGATATGATATACATGGTCCTCAAGGGTATTGTGAAGGCAGTAGATTACCGGATCTACGGAATTGCGTTTGACTTTATGCAGTTTAATGAATTCTATGCCTTCGGAGGTATGGAAATCCTCATGGATGATAAGGTTTACCGCACGACATTGGAGACGGTGACGCCGTGTATGGTTTTGAGGATTCCTAAGGGAGCATTTGCAAAATGGATGCACTCCGATATCATAGCGTTGAAAAAGGAATCAAAGAATGTAGCCAGTTATTTGCTGGAGCAGGGGAGAAAAGCGCGGGCGTTCCTGTTTTTGCAGGGAGCTAACCGCCTGGCTTTTTTTCTGGTAGAAAATTATCCTAAGTATCAGAAAAACCATGTTTTCTACGTCAGCAGCACCAGGCAGGAGTTGTCGGAAGCGTCTGGATTGTGTGTGAAAACGGTGAACCGCGCGGTAAAAAAATTTGAAGAAAATGGATGGATCACGAAGAGGGGGAATAAGTTCTCTATAAATGAAGAGCAGTTTAAAGCGCTGTACGAAAGCATATCGGATTTGATTGAGTGCTAGTACATCGAAAACAAAATAACTGGCAATGCTGCCGTGTACCAAAGGACCGGATGAGGCCGGTCTTTTTTAATGCGCACGAGGGCGGCAAGGAAATTTCAGCGGCGAAGCCGCTGCCGCCCTCGGCGCGGGCGAGTAGGTCAGATTGCATCTTCCCTGCTCGATTGTGCACGGGGGCGTGAGGAAGAAAGACATAATGCACAAAAATGAAGCCAAAAAAATGTAAAAAACAGACAAAAATTAATTATATCCGAATAAAAGGACTGAAGTCCTTTTAAAAATAATGGCAAAATGTATAATTAATGATATAGTTATTTGCGCATTTGACAAATGGCAAGGATGATCCGGCAGGCATCAGGTGCATCCGCCGCGGTGGATGGCATTCAGGGGACGACAGGAATTACCGATAGGAAGGGAGAGTGGATGAATGAATTATTCTGAAAATCCGGACAAACAGTATCATATTCAGGTAGGAAAAGGCGATGTGGGCCGGTATGTGATTATGCCTGGGGATCCGAAGCGCTGCTGCAAGATTGCTAAGTATTTTGATGATGCAGTAATGGTAGCGGACAACAGGGAATATGTTACCTATACCGGTTATCTTGACGGGGAGAAGGTCAGCGTCACTTCCACCGGTATCGGGGGGCCTTCCGCTTCGATTGCGATGGAGGAGCTGGTGATGTCAGGAGCGGACACCTTCATCCGGATCGGCACCTGCGGCGGGATGCAGCTTGATGTGAAGAGCGGCGATATCGTGATCGCCAATGCTGCCATCCGCATGGAGGGTACCAGCAGGGAGTATGCGCCGATCGAGTTCCCGGCTGTGGCCAGTATCGATATCACGAATGCGCTGATTGACGCGTCCAGAAGCCTTGGGACAGATTACCATGTGGGTGTCGTCCAGTGCAAGGATGCTTTTTACGGACAGCATTCGCCGGAGACGAAGCCGGTGAGCTATGAACTGCTGAATAAGTGGGAAGCATGGAAGCGGCTGGGATGCCTGGCTTCTGAGATGGAGTCTGCGGCACTGTTTATTGTGGCAAGCTCTCTGGGAGTGCGGGCAGGATCCGTGTTCCTGGTGGTGGCAAACCAGGAGCGCGAAAAGGAAGGCTTGAGCAACCCTGTAGTACATGACACGGATATGGCGGTCCGCACGGCGGTAGAGGCGCTCCGCAGGCTGATAAAAAAAGAGAAAGGCAAAAATACGAACATGTGAAACGGGCGACGAAGTGCGGTCTGATGGCCGTCCTGTCAGCCTGAAAATAGAAAGGAGAAAAAAATGAACAAGAAAGTATTCACAGCAGCAGTAGTGGCAATGGCAGCAATGATGGTTCCGGCCGCGGCAATGGCAGATGAGGATCTGAAGGTAGGCCTGGTCACAGACGTAGGAGGCGTAAACGACGGTTCCTTTAACCAGTCTGCATGGGAAGGCCTGCAGAGGGCGATGGACGAACTGGGAATCGAGGCAAACTATCTGGAGTCTGCTACAGATTCGGATTATATGCCTAATATCGAGACGTTTGTAGACGAGGAGTACGATCTGATTATCAGCGTCGGCTATATGCTGGCAGACGCAACCAGAACAATGGCGGAAGAAAATCCGGATTGCCATTTTGCTATTATTGATGACGCCACTATCGATCTGGATAATGTTACCTGTCTGATGTTCCGCCAGGAGCAGGCTTCCTACCTGGTAGGGTATGTGGCAGGCATGATGACAGAGAAGGACAATATCGGCTTTGTGATTGGTATGTCAAATGAAACGATGAACCAGTTTGGGTATGGCTACTGTGCAGGTGCTTTAGATGCGAATCCGGACATTACGATCCAACAGTCCAACGCGAACTCCTTTGCGGATTCTGCAACCGGGAAAACCAATGCCAATGCGGCAATCACAAATGGGGCTGACATCATTTTCCATGCAGCCGGAGCTACCGGGCTTGGCGTGATCGAGGCCTGCCAGGAAGCCGGCATCTATGCAATCGGAGTGGACAGCGACCAGTCCTCTATCGCTCCGGATACAGTGATCACCTCTGCTATGAAGCGGGTGGACAATGCAGTTTATGATACGGTTGCCAGCCTGATGGATGGCACTCTGGAAAACGGTGAGAAGGTCTACGACCTGGCAGCTGGCGGCGTAGATATTGCGCCTACGCAGGATCTGCTTCCGGAAGAGGTAATTGCGGCGGTAAATGAGGTAAAGGAAAAAATCATCAGCGGCGAGATCAAGGTTCCGACCAACAAAGAAGAGTTCGAAGCTGTTTATGGTGATGCATATCAGTTAGACTGATTGTTGCACCAATTCATAGAAAGGCGGGAGACTGGAATGAGGGACATTTCTATGGAACGGGTGAATGAGACCCGGAATAATATTCTGGGTATTATCAAAAGCCCGGTTCTGACACACGAACAGAAGCTGACCAATCTGGCAAATGCGGCGGATTCCATGATGGAGGTGCTGGATCTGCCCGAAGGGCTGGATGAGTTGTTGAATGCTCCGATTGATAAGAAGTGTATCTGTGATCTTGCAGAGGGCCATGCTCCGATGCGTCCGCGGTACATTGTTCCGGATTATGAGAAATTTCTGAAGGAAGGCAGCAGCTTTCTGCAGCTTGCTCCTCCGACAGATCTGTATGAGGCATTAAATGACCTGTTGATTTTCTATAAGCATGTCCCCAGCATCACAAACTATCCGGTTTATGTTGGGCAGCTGGATGTACTTCTGGAGCCGTTTATTGACACGGTAGACGAGGAACAGGCAAAGAAATTGCTGAAAATGTTCATGATCCATGTGGATCGCACTGTCCTGGATTCCTTCTCCCATGCCAATATTGGCCCGAAGGCAACCAGGGCCGGGAGACTGCTCCTGGAGGTGGAGACGGAACTGGAGCATGCAGTGCCGAATCTGACCATGAAGTACCAGGAAGGTGTGACGGACGATGAGTTTGCCCTGAAAGCCATTCATTGTGCGTTACACAGCGCAAAACCAAGCTTTGCGAACCATGCCATGTTCAGCCAGGAGCTGACAGAGGATTACGTGATTGCAAGCTGCTATAACGGCCTGCGACTGGGCGGAGGATCCTATACCCTTTGCCGCCTGGTCCTCGGCAATATCGCAAAACGTGCAAAGGATATCCGTGATTTTGAGGAAAATCAGCTGCCTTATGTGATGGATGTCATGGCCCGCTATATGGATGCCCGGATCCGTTTTGAGGTGGAGGAGAGTGGATTCTTTGAGAACAATTTCCTGGCAAAGGAAGGGTTTATCCACAGAGACCGGTTTTCCGCGATGTACGGCCTGGTAGGGCTGGCGGACTGTGTCAATATCCTTCTGGAAAAGGAAGGAAAGGCCGGACGGTTCGGAAATGACGAAGCGGCCAATGACCTGGGCGTGGAGATCATGGAGATCATCCGGAAATTTAATGAAAGCCATGTCAATCCTTATTGTGAAGCGACCGGGTGCCATTTCCTGCTGCATGCCCAGGTGGGACTGGCAGATGACCAGAATATTACACCCGGCACGCGGATTCCGATTGGGGAGGAGCCTGAGGAGCTGATCGACCAGCTTCTGGTATTGGATCGTTTTCATAAGTATTTCGTATCCGGGACAGGAGATATCTTCCCGATTGACCTGACGGTACATAAGAATCCGGAGTATATCCTGGATATCATAAAGGGATCATTTCGGAAAAACCTGCGCTATTTGTCCTTCTATTCCAGCGACAGCGACGTGATCCGTGTGACCGGATATCTGGTAAAGCGCTCCGAGATGGAGAAGCTGGACAGAGGAGAGGCGGTACTGCAAAACACCACAGGCCTTGGGCTGGGAGCATCAAAGAACTGCCATATTCTGGAAAGAAAGGTCCGCTGATGCGGGCGGTGGTTAACCGGATTATTCCTTTTAGCAGTGTGGACGGACCGGGGAACCGGACGGCAGTTTTCTTTCAGGGATGCAATATAAACTGTAAATATTGTCACAACCCTGAGACAAGAAGGCTTTGTATTGCATGTGGCACCTGCGTGGACAGCTGTCCTGCAGGTGCCTTAATGCGCACAGAGGATAACCGGATACAGTATGATGTAACGAAATGTGTCCAGTGCGATACCTGTATTCATGTATGTCCCCATGACAGCTCTCCCAGGACATGGGAGATGACACCGGACGATGTATATGAAAGGGTCAAAAAGCAGATTCCTTTTATCCGGGGGATTACTGTTTCCGGCGGGGAATGTATGCTTTGGCCGGATTTTTTGCGGGAGTTGTTTGCACTGGCGAGGAAAGACCATCTGACAACACTGATTGACAGCAATGGGATGGTGCCGTTTCGGAACTATCCGGAGCTGCTTCAGGTGTGTGACGGCGTGATGCTGGATATTAAGGCTTTTTCAGAGGAAGACCATAAGCGGATTACAGATGCCGGCAACAAGATGGTCCTGGACAATGCCGTATATCTGGCGGAGCGTTCGAAGCTGTATGAGGTGCGATGTGTGGTAGTGCCCGATTTGTATGATGCGGAGCTGAGCATCCGCCGTATGGGGGAATTCCTGGCTCCTTATTTGAATGTGAACGAGTTCCGGGTAAAGGTGATTGCCTACAGGCCTATGGGGGTGAGGGAAGCCTATTCCCACTACCAGGTGCCCAGCCAGGCATATCTGCGCCGGTTAGCGGACATTCTGAGAGACTTTGGGTTCAGGGATATTATTATAATCTGAGTAGAGGAGGTAGTGGGTTTGGGAAAAGTGAGCCATATGGATGAAAGCAAAGTCGTGATCCGTATGAAGGACATTGTCAAGAAATTCGGGGATTTCACTGCAAATGACCGCATTAACCTGACTGTACATAAAGGCGAGGTTCACGCGATCCTGGGGGAAAACGGGGCAGGAAAAAGCACAATGATGAATGTGCTTTGCGGATTGTATAAGCCAACCAGCGGACAGATCTTTATCAATGAAAAAGAGGTGCATTTTTCCAGTCCGAAGGATGCCATTGATATCGGTATCGGTATGGTTCATCAGCATTTTATGCTGATCCAGCCCTTTACGGTAACTGAAAATATTATACTGGGCATGGAGCCGGTGAAGGGGCTGGTGGTTGACAGGGAGGGCGCCCGTAAAAAGGTGCAGGAGCTCTCGGAACGCTACAACATGAAGGTAGATCCGGATGCAAAGATTGAGGATATTTCCGTGGGCATGCAGCAGAGGGTGGAAATTCTGAAGGTGCTTTACCGCGGTGCGCAGACGCTGATCCTGGATGAGCCTACTGCATCCCTGACACCTCAGGAAATCGAAGGGCTGATGGATATTATCCGTAATCTGACGGCGGACGGGAAGAGTATTATTCTGATTACCCATAAGCTGAAGGAGATCACTGCGTCTTCTGATAACTGTACGATTATCCGTCAGGGAAAATACATTAAGACGGTAAAGGTAGATGAAGTAAGTGAAAATGACCTGGCAGCCATGATGGTGGGCCGGGATGTGAACTTTAAGGTAGAAAAAAAAGAAATGGAGCCGGGCGAGGTCGTCCTTGATGTAAAGGATCTTCGCGCAAAGGACTACCGCGGCGTGGAAATCCTGCGCGGCCTGAGCCTGAATGTCCGCAGAGGTGAGATCGTGGGCCTTGCCGGTGTGGATGGAAACGGGCAGACAGAGCTGGTGGAGATTCTCACAGGCCTTCGGAAGGCGGATTCCGGTTCTGCGGCCCTCCTGGGCAGGGATGTATTCAATAAAACACCAAAGGAGACCTTTGAGAGCGGCATTTCCAGTATTCCTGCAGATCGCCAGAAGCACGGCCTGATATTAGATTTTTCTGTGGAAGACAACATGATCCTCCAGCATTTTGAAGAGGAACCCTACTCCTCCAGGAAATTCCTGAATCGGAAGATGATACGGGCACATGCCACGGAACTGATGGATAAATTTGACATCCGCCCAAGAGGGACGGAGGGCAATCCTGCTGGTACGCTCTCGGGAGGTAACCAGCAGAAAGTCATTATCAGCCGGGAGGTGACCAACGACAAGGAGCTGCTGATTGCAGTGAACCCCACCAGGGGCCTGGACGTGGGGGCAATAGAGTTTGTACATAAGTATCTTGTGGAGCAGCGGAACAAAAATCGCGCGATTTTACTGGTTTCCTTTGAGCTGGACGAGATTATGAGCCTGTCTGACCGTATTGAGGTGATCTTCGACGGACAGATCACAGGAAGTGTGCCGGGGAAAGAGGCGGATGAGAAGGAACTCGGTTTTATGATGGCGGGAGGAAAACAGCATGAGTAAAAAGAAAAGCATTTTAGACAGCAGTGTGCTTTATACCATAATCTCCATTATCGTGGGCTTCGCCATCGGAGCGGTTTTTTTGCTGATTGCGGGAATCAGTCCTGTAGCAGCATACGGGAAGCTTCTGAACAGTGTTTTTGGCAAACAGAAATATCTGGTGTGGACGCTGATCTATGCCAGCCCTCTGATCTTTACAGGCCTGAGCGTTGCCTTTTCGTTCCGGACTGGCGTGTTCAATATCGGAGCGGAAGGACAGTTCGTTGTGGGCGGGCTTGCGGCCTGTGTTGTCGGGATCCTCGTGGATTTGCCTGCATGGATTCATGTACCTCTGTGTATCCTGGCGGCGGCAGCGGCAGGATTTGTCTGGTCCCTGGTCGTTGGAATCCTGAAGGTGAAACGCGGGATTCATGAGGTGTTGTCTTTTATTATGTTTAACTGGATCGCTTTCTATCTGTCAAACTATGTGGTGAATCTGCCAGGCATACACAGGGATGGCAGTGAGGCGACAAAGGATGTGCAGGAGACGGCCAGGATCCTGTTCCCGGAAGGCATACGGGATGCCCTGGGCTGCAGCGCGGCCAACTGGGGCTTTTTCCTGGCGGTGATTGCCGCAGTGCTCATCTGGGTCATCATTGAAAAGACTACTCTGGGTTATAAATTAAAGGCAGTGGGATTTAACAGCAGCGCAGCGCTGTATGCCGGAATAAATTCCGATAAATCCGTGTTGACTGCCCTGGGGATTTCGGGGGCTTTGGCGGGTCTTGGCGGTGCAGTGCAGATTTTGGGCATGGGCGGACGTCTGAGCCAGTTTGCAGGGCAGGAGGGCTTTGGCTTTGAGGGAATTACGGTGGCCCTGATCGGGGCATCGAATCCGCTTGGCTGTATCCTCTCCGGTATTTTCTACGGGGCCATGAAGTTCGGCGGCTCCAAGCTAAGTATTATAAAGGCTCCGGCAGAGGTCGTGGATATCATTATGGGCTGCGTGATTCTCTTCATTGCGATCTCCCAGCTGTTTAAGGTGCTGCTGAGTAAGCTTATGAAAAGTGAGGTAAAATAAATGGATGTGCTTATTAAAAATCTCGGACTTTTAATCAATGCAACACTGATTGCAACGCCTCCTCTTTTGCTGGCTGCGCTTGGTTCCTGCTTTTCGGAGCGAAGCGGTGTGGTAAACATCGGAATCGAGGGTATGATGACAATAGGCGCTTTCACGGGCGCGGTGCTTGGTCTGGTTACCAGAAACGGATGGCTCGCTTTTTTCGGGGCAGGACTGGCAGGTGCAGTTTTCGGACTGATTCTGGCTGCGGCCTGCATTTCCTTCCATGCGGATCAGACGATTGCAGGTACTGCGATCAATTTCCTCGGGCCTGGCCTGGCGGTATTTTTGTGCAAGGCGATGTTTAATAATTCCTCGGATACACCGGCTATGGATCCGAGTTGTAAGCTGCCGAAGCTGTTTGACGGGGTATTCCCGGCTGGCTCCTTCTGGGGAAATGTGCTGAATGTTTATGCGGTAGCCTATCTGGTGTTTATACTGGCCTTTGTCTGTTGGTTTGTATTTTACAAAACGAGGTTCGGGACGCATTTGCGGGCAGTGGGAGAGCATCCGGAAGCCTGCGAATCTCTGGGGATCGATGTTTATAAGGTTCGCTATATCTGCGTGGTTTTATCGGGTTTTCTGGCAGGCCTGGGCGGCGCGTTTGTTACTCTGGCCACCATTAACCAGTTCCGCCCAAGTGTGATCGTAGGACAGGGCTTTATTGCCATCTCTGCTGTCATTTTTGGAAAGTTTTCCCCGGAGGGCGCCACAAAGGCCTGCCTGCTGTTTGGATTGTGCAGCGGCATCAAAACGCTGGCAGGCAGCGGTAATGTGGTATCCCCGAACCTGATTTCCATGATTCCCTATATTGTGACGATACTGGCGCTTGTCCTGTTTGTAGGAAAGGCTCATACGCCTGCAGCGAATGGGAAACCATTTGTAAAATCAAAGTAAAAAGGGTATTGACTGAAACAGAAACAGAAACAATAATAAGATTGTTCCACTCGCGCTGGAGCCCGCATAAATGTAAAGGAGAAAATGATGGATACCAGGAACATTTTAAAGCATGTAGATCATACGCTCCTGACCCAGACTGCCACATGGGAAGAAGTCCGGCAGATCTGCGACGATGCGATAACGTATGGGGTAGCATCCGTGTGTATTCCTCCAGCCTGTGTGAAGCAGGCAAAGGAATATGTAAAGGATAAAATGGCAGTGTGTACCGTAATCGGTTTTCCGAATGGATATATGACTACCAAAACGAAGGAGTTTGAGACGAAGGACGCCCTGGAAAACGGAGCCGATGAGATCGATATGGTCATCAATATCGGATGGGTGAAGGATCAGAAATATGACTGTATCCTGGAAGAAATACGTACCCTGAAGGCGGCTTGCGGGGAACGGATTCTGAAGGTGATTATTGAAACGTGTCTGCTGACTGAGGAGGAGAAGGTGAGGATGTGCCAGGTGGTTACCGAGGCCGGAGCGGATTACATTAAGACCTCGACGGGATTTTCCAGGGCTGGCGCTACTTTTGAGGATGTCGCCCTTTTCGCGAAGTATGTGGGTGAGCATGTGAAGATCAAGGCAGCCGGAGGCATTTCCTCTATGTCGGACGCGGAGAAATTCCTGGAGCTCGGAGCAGACCGCCTGGGCACGAGCCGTATCATTAAGCTGGTGAAAAATCAGGAGGCTTCCGGGTATTGAGGAGGATACATGGAAAAAAGACAGATACAGGAACTGATCCAGATAGCTATGGAGCAGACGGAATATTCCTATGTGCCCTATTCGGGATTCCGGGTAGGAGCTGCGCTCCTCGCAAAAAACGGTCAGGTTTACAAGGGATGCAACATTGAGAATGCCGCCTATACCCCAAGCAATTGCGCAGAGCGCACAGCCATCTTTAAAGCAGTAAGCGAGGGGGTAAAGGATTTTTCCGCCATTTGCGTGGTGGGAGGCAAAGACGGAATCCCGACAGAATATACCCCGCCCTGCGGCGTATGCCGCCAGGTAATGATGGAATTCTGTGATCCGGAAACATTTCAGGTTATTCTGGCAGTCAGTACTGAGGATTACAAAGTATTTACATTAAAAGAATTGCTGCCTTTGGGATTCGGCGCGGGAAATCTGGGTTGAATTCTGAAGAGGAGGAGAGTGTGTATGCAGAGATTTAAACGCGTATTTGTTGTGGTAATGGATTCCCTGGGTGTCGGCGCGATGGAGGATTCCGAAAAATTCGGGGATGTCGGAGTCAATACCCTGGGCCATATCTCGGAGGCCGTAGATACCTTTGAAATTCCCAATCTGAGAAAGCTTGGGATGGCAAACCTGTGTCCGCTTAAGCAGGTGGAGGCAGTGGACCGGCCGCTGGGGTATTATACGAAGATGAGCGAGCGCAGCCTCGGTAAGGATACCATGACTGGCCACTGGGAGATCATGGGGCTGGAAACGACGAAGCCGTTTATCACTTTTTCGGAGCATGGCTTTCCGCCGGAACTGATCCGGGAGCTGGAGGAGCGTACCGGGCACAAGGTGATCGGAAATAAGAGCGCAAGCGGCACGGAGATACTGGAAGAACTGGCAGAGGAAGAAATTGCCACTGGCCACATGATTGTTTATACCTCCGCAGATTCCGTTCTCCAGATCTGCGGCAACGAGGAAACCTTCGACCTGGAGGAGCTGTACCGCTGTTGTGAGATCGCCCGGGACATTACGTTGAAGGATGAGTGGAGAGTGGGGCGTGTCATTGCCAGACCCTACATCGGGAAGAAAAAGGGAGAATTCAGGCGCACCAGCAACCGCCATGACTATGCGCTTAAGCCGAGCGGCAAGACAGCGCTTGACGCTTTGAAGGAAAATGGCTTCGATGTGATTTCCATCGGAAAGATCAAGGACATCTTTGACGGGGAGGGAATCACTATGGCGATGAAATCCAAAAGCTCTGTCCATGGCATGGAGCAGACCATCGAGGTGGCGAAAACAGATTTCTGCGGCCTCTGTTTTGTGAATCTTGTAGATTTCGATGCGCTGTGGGGGCACAGGAGAAACCCTCAGGGCTATGCCGGTGAAATCGAGAAATTCGATAAAAACCTTGGGATCCTGCTGGAAACCTTAAGAGAGGATGACCTGTTGATCATCACAGCGGACCATGGCAATGACCCTACCTATACAGGGACGGATCATACCAGGGAAAAGGTTCCCTTCCTGGCTTATTCCGGATCCCTGAAGGGCAGCGGAGCGCTTCCGGAGACAGACACCTTTGCCACGGTCGGCGCGACCATTGCGGACAATTTTGGGATAGAAATGCCGGAGAATACCATCGGCACATCCTATCTGGATCTTCTCGTGTAAGTCCAGAGGACGTAACTGCTTCAACCACCCTGTTTAGGCTTATACAGGCTGGAAGAAGGGGGGTGACATTTACATGAAAGAAATAAAAAACCGAAAGAAAATAGATCTGCACTGTCATCTGGATGGCTCTTTGTCCGTGGAGACGCTCAGGAAGCTGGCCGGCAATCTGGGACAAAAGCTTCCTCCGGAAGAAGAGCTGCTTGCCAGGGTGCAGGCAGGAAAAGAGTGCGAAAATCTGAAAGAGTACCTGGATTGTTTCACACTTCCGTTATCGTACCTTTGTACAGAGCAGAATTTCACAGACGCAGCTATGGGCGTACTAAGAGATGCAGCTGAGGAAAACGTGGTGTATATGGAGGTGCGTTTCTCCCCGCTGCAATCAGGAAACAGTGGCCTTTCCTGCGGGCAGATCATTGAGGCTGTACTGCGCGGTCTGAGGCAGGGACGGGAAACCTGTGGGGTAATCAGCAATCTGATCCTTTGCGGGATGAGACATTTGCCGGTCGAAAAAAATCTTGAGATGCTTCGGTGCGCACGGGGATTTTTGGGCGAGGGAGTTTGCGGAGTGGACATGGCGGGGAATGAGGCGGCCTGTCCGATCCTGGGGCAAAAGGCTTTTTTTGAGGAAGCAAAACGGCTTGGGCTGCCATTTACCATTCATGCAGGGGAATGTGGCGATCCGGAAAGTGTCCGTAATGCCATTGCCCTGGGAGCAAAACGGATCGGGCACGGAATTGCCGCTGTGAAGGCTCCGGGGCTGATGGAGGAATTGAGAAAAAAGAGGATTGCACTGGAGCTGTGTCCCACCAGCAACCTCCAGACGAGGGCAGTGCCCTCAAAGGAGGCATATCCTTTTGAGATATTTCGCAGAGAAGGCCTTTTGCTGACAGTAAATACGGATAATCGCATGGTCAGCGGTACAAGCCTGACGCAGGAATTTGAATGGCTGCAGCATTCATATCATCTGACGAAGGAGGATATGGACGCTCTGACCGAAAATGCCCTGGAAGCCTCCTTTGCCGATGAGGAGACGAAGCAGGAAATCATGGCTTCGTTGAGATAACCAGTGGATAGAATAGAAAATATCCGGAAATTTTCGCTTGTCCTGCACAAAGCAGAATCCTTATCATTTTTCAAATTTAACAAAAAGTTTATAAAAAAGTTCGTGACATACCGCGTGATGTATGTTATAATGCTTTCAAATCTAAGCCTGGGCAGATATGGGGCTGCCCGGCATCTGTGGACGTGTCTTCCATTACACATTCACTTCAAATGATAGTTCTTTTCCAACACATATTTTTATCATAAATTTTTATAGGTCAAACAGGAGCGCTCTGCCATATCGGGAAGGAGGGATGCCCTTGAGTGTTTATGCTGCCCTTTATTAATTTCAGTAATTGAAGAACAGGAAAGGCGATCCTATGAAAAAGAAAAGACTGATTCTGGTATTCGCCGCAGGTCTTGCCCTCATCGGGAGCACGGTATGCGTTACGTATGCCTACCTGACAGGGCAGGACCAGGCGGAGAACCTGATCGGAATAACAGAAAATGAGATCCACATTGAAGAGGAATTCGACCCGCCTGCGGATCCGGGTCCCGGCACCGTGATCAAAAAAGCGCCGCGGATTGTCAATGATTCGGAAGTCGGAGTCTATGTCCGGGCATCTGTCTGCTTTTCGGACTCAGCTGCGGAACAGTTCTGTGAGCCGCTTGCTGTAAACGAAGACTGGCGCCTGGCGGCGGACGGTTACTACTATTATGACGATGTTCTGGCTCCCGGAGAGACGACCGGAACCATCTTTGACCGCGTCGTGATCCGCGAGGATGCAGAGGCGGAGGAGCTTGTCCCATTTGACCTTCTTGTCTATGCCGAGTCTGTCCAGACCTTCGGTAGGACGCAGGAAGAGGCATGGGCTTATTATGGGGGAGGTGCCGGATGAAAAAGAGTATTTTAGCTGTAGCTCTGGTATTGGCTGCCGCCTCAGCAGGGATACGTACAACTCTTTCTTATATGAATGACCATGCGCAGGCGGCCAATGAGTTCAGCTTTGTCGGAGAGCACGGTTTGGATGCTGTTCTGACGGAACCGTCATGGGATGATGCAAATGGACTGCTCACCCTGCCCGGAATGACGATCCCAAAGGATCCTCAGATTACCAATACCTCCGAGGCGGATCTCAATGAACTTGCTGCCGTGAAGATATCGTTCGTGTACACAGATTCCTGCCCTCAGGAAGAACTGCGTGGACAGCTGCTCAGCGACGAGGATATGAGATATGTAGTTTCCGTCTATGAGATTGATTATAACGCCGATTTGCAAAGCTCTGACCCGAGTCTGGCTGTGTCGGCTTCAGATCATTCAGCAAATGCAGGTACGGCTG
>CAYRKA010000004.1:38943-51246 GCA_964424785.1 uncultured Lachnospiraceae bacterium
CCCGCGAAGCATATGAGGCAGGACTATTTTCCTTCCGGGGAATGACAGAGGAGGCAGAGACAGAGAATGAATAAATTTACAAAGGGAACCGTGATCTGTGCAGCAGCGCTTGCGGCTTTGTCCGTGACTGCCGGACGTACCATCTCTTTTTTTACGGCAAGAGATACCAAAACAAATGTATTTACTCTTGGCGACCTGGACATCGGCCTGAATGAGCCGGAATGGGATCCGGATCCTGATGACGGCAAAACACCGGACGGCGCTGATCTATACCCGGGGTATACAGTTTATAAGAATCCGACGGTCAAAAACATCACTTCCGATAAGAATGGGAAAGAACCGTGCTATATGCGTGTGAAAGTCCATATCGTCGACCATGACGATGAGCCGGTTACGGATGAAGATACGCTGAAGCTGATCGGGCAGATGATTTATTACGATGAATCCTACAACGGGACGTATGACAAAAAGGGGACAGCGAAACAGCTTGTCGAGGGACGTGTGCCCGGCTATTGCCTGGAGGAGCTTGCGGAGTTTCCGACGGTAAATCCTGTATTTGAGCTGGACGAAGGACGGTCTGTCCCGTCAACTCCGGTCTATGCATATGCCGGGCCTGACGGAGACGGGATTCTGGACAGCGGCGAGGAGGCTGTATTATTTTCTACTATTGTGACACCGACTGACTGGACACAGCAGGAGCTTTCCAGGATCGGGGACTTCAAGCTCGTGATCACGGCAGAAGCAATCCAGTGCAGCGGGTTCGGAAACCGGGAAGAGGCTTATGAGGCGCTTGACGGAGAGATTGCGTCCGGGAAGCTGCAGGAGATCACGAGAGAAAAGGAGTGATGAAGGATGAATGAGTATAGATTATCCCGGGAGAATTACGGGAGAAAGAGGAAGGTGGTGGCATCAGAATGAGAAAATGCAGGATTCTGGCGGCCGCTGCTATCGTCCTCGGGGTTGCCTCTCTCTTTTCGGCAGCTGCCCTCGCAGGCTGGAATGTGACAGGAATCAGCAGAAATATTCTCACAATGTCTTCTTATAAGGCGGAGATTGTTGAACAGTATGAGATTCCGCCGTATGTCGAGCCCGGGTCGACGGTCAGCAAGATAGTGGATGTGAAAAATACAGGAACCGTTGACATGATCGTGCGCGTAAAGATAGAAAAGGCATTTGGCACACGTGACGCATCCGGGAAACTGCAGATCGACAAAAAGCTTGACCCGGAGCTGATCCTGGTTCAGATGAATGAGACTTACTGGCGGTATCTGGATGGATATTGGTATTACAGTGAGATCCTCGGGGCAGGGCAGACGACGAAAGAGCCTCTGATGAATGGCTACACGGTATCGGAGAAGGTAACAAACGAGTACAAGGGGAAGGATGCGGAAATCGTCGTCACGATGGAAAGCATCCAGGCAGAAGGAGGGGCACTGTCCATGTGGGGAATTAGTGAGACGCAGCTGGGGATCCAATATCCGGCTTCTCCCAAAAGCAGCGCGACCAAAGTACATTATCTTGGCCGTGAAAAAGGCTTTACCTTCAGCCAGAAGAATACCGACCTGTTCGCCGGATTTAAAAACCTGCTCCCAGGGTGTTCCCGCACACAGAAAATCATACTGGACAGCAGCTCAGATGAAGCTGTGGAGCTGTTTTTGTATGCGCAGCCTGCACAGCAGGACCAGATGACCACGGCAGAGCTCAGCCTTGTGGAAAAGCTGCTCTCCAGCTATGCGCAGATTCAAATCCGATACGGAAGCAAAACAATCTACAGTGGCCCGGCCAACGGCAACCTGAGCGGTTCCGGCCAGACAATGAAAAATGCAATCAGTCTTGGCACAATCAAAAAGGGAGAGAAGAAGACAATGACTGTCTCACTTTCCCTGAGCCCTGAAATGGATAATCAGTTCCTGTCACTGACCGGCAAGGTACAGTGGGTGTTTGAGGCACGTGGTGAAGAAAGCCAGAAGGGTACTGTGAAAAGCAGCGCCATCGTACCAAAAACCGGGGACAATACGCCGTTGTTCCAGACAGCAGTAATCTTACTGGCCAGCCTTGGGTTGTTTGCTGCTGCGGCACGCATGAGAAAAGCTTCAGATCGGGAGGACCGTGCCAGATGAAAAGAATCAGACAGCTTCTGACGGCGGCTCTCGCGTCAGCACTGCTCCTTCCGGCTGCCTGCTGCCTGGCCGGATGCAGGCAGTACGCGGTTGTCTCTGCAAGTATGGTTCCGGCAATTCCCGTTGGCTCCTGCGTCTTTGTGTATGCTGTCCCATTTGACGGAATCCGGGAGCAATCCGTGATCACATATTGCCTCGGAAACGGCACTCCTGTCACACATCGTGTGATTGCAAGGAATGCTTTGAGGCAAACCTTCGTGACAAAGGGAGATGCGAATGAACAGCCGGACGCATCTGAAATCCCGTACGGACAGGTCATTGGAAAAGTCATCTTTTCCATCCCCTGCCTTGGGTATGCGCTGATTTTTCTGCAGGGTACCTGCGGAAGGATCCTGCTTGCAGGGGCTGCTTTCGCGGCCGTTATGTCAGAGCTGTTCCTGATCGACAGGAAAAGAAAGCGAGGGGAACTATGAGAAACAGAAGAAATTTATGTACAGTCTTGCTTGCGGCTGGATCCGTACTTCTGCTGGGCACAACAACGGCGGGCGTCACAGCGGCGTATCTGAGCGCATTTCCGGGGGAAGCGGTCAATACCGTGACAGTCGGTTCTGTAGAGATAGCTCTTAAGGAAGAAAACTGGGATCCGGAAAAAAGCGGTGCGATCCATCCGCTCGAAACGGTTTCCAAGGATCCGAAGATAAAAAATACCGGTGAAAACAGCGCGTGGGTCTTTCTGAAGGTCAGCGTCCCGCGAAGGCAGATTGCCCTGGTGGGGGAGGATGGCAAAAAGCAGGATCCCGGGATATGCGACTTATTTGCATATGAGTATGATGAGTCAGACTGGGCACTTCTTTCGGAAGAGAACCTGGAGCAGGAGACGTGCCGGATTTACGGTTATCGTGAGATACTGGAGCCTGATGAAGAGACAGAAGCACTTTTTGAGGAGACAACAGCAGTCAACTATCTGGAAGGGGAGCTCCCGGCGGGGGAACGGTTTCCGATCAGCATAACCGCGTACGCGATTCAGGAGAGCGGGCTCGATAAAAATGAGTATACGCTGGAACAGATTTATGCTGAATATCTGAAGCAGGAAAATGCTGATACCGGATCGGAATCTGAGACGGAGGCGGATCATCTCACCGCAGGGAATACAAACATATAGAAAGGGCAGATCATGAGGAGGACAGACAAAAAAAGAAAATGGATTGCCATAGGACTGGCCATATCTTTGCTCGCGGGTTGTCCGGGGAGTATGGCGGCAGATATAGAAAGCACTGCCATTTCAGAGCAGGCTTTTGAGACACAGGACACGGGACAGGACGTGGATAATACTGCCAGTGCAGAAATCACATCGGAGACCACGGACGATGCAGAACAGCGATCCGGGGATCAGGGCAGCGGCACAGGCACGGAGGATCCTCCATCCGGCACAGAGAGTACCGACACAGGAATGGAAAGTGTTGCTGGCACGGAACAGGCACCCGATGCAGCGGGCAATGCGGATGCGGGTACGGAGGACACTGCGGACACGGAGCAGCCATCCGGGACGGAGGGTGCGGAGACCGGCACGGAAAGCAGTCCGGATATGGAAAATCCATCCGGAACGGAAGGTACAGACGCAAACACGGATAGCACGACAGATACAGGCCAGTCATCCGATATGGAAGCTGCTACAGAAAGCACGACAGCTGCGGGACAGGCATCCGGAACAGAAGGATCAGAAACGGACATGGGGGACGCCGACGATTCCGAAGCCCAGGCCAATGTCGTTGAAACAAATGCGGAAAATACAGAATCCATGTCAGAGACACAGACAGAGCTGACCGGGGACGAGCCGGATGGCGCTGTGCTCGTGCTGGAAGGCCATGGCCAGAATGTCACTGTGCGTGCCAGCCGCTCAGACCGTGAGCCATTTCCGTCAGGGGCCTTTGTGACGGTCACGTCACTGGAAGAGCTGGCACAGGAGGCGGAGGATCCGGCAGCGGAGCTTGCACAGTATCAGGGAATCCTGACGGACGCAGCGATCGGAGCACTGGCGGATGAGTACATGGAACTGCACCCGGAAACAAAGTGGACGGACGATCTGAAAAGCGCCCTGCAGGCATCGCTTCTCGGCTCGGCCGTAGCACTGCACGCATACGAGGTTTCTGTATGGCATGAAGACTGGAGCTGTTTTGATTCGTCTTTGCTTGACCTGCTGTTTCAGATTTCAGACAGCGAGATGAAACAACGGATAGAGGACGGCTCCGTTTTGGCCAGGGCGGTCACCTTTACAGACACGCTCAGCGCGCTCCTTCCTTCCGAAGAGCAATGTGCGTCGGGCACCGTCTCCGGGGAGGAGAAAGCTTACTTTTCGGTAACCGGCGCAGAGCAGGGGATCTTCGCGGCGCTGGAGCTGGATGCAGGCTGGCAATTTGATGCGGCACAGGAAACAGTCGCGGAAGAAAATGAGATGGCTCTTGCAAATGAAGAGATCGGCCTCTACGCGATCCCGGAAAATGACTATACGCAGATCGGCACAAATATGGCGGCAAGTGGTATTTTTACAGTAGTGAATTACGGCGACCGCTTCTATTCCAACAGCTACACTTCCCTGTGCAAAACGGGGGCGTCTGAAATATCCGCATGGAACAACGGCGGCGCGAATGTCAAGGTAATTGAGCTTGTAAACAGCGGAGGGGATCCTTATACAGCCATGGTCCCGCTCAACGGAAACGCGCAAGGGGCATTCGGATGGAGAATCTCAAATGTGGGGTTCAGCCGGGCATATGGCTGCCGTCTTGACGTTGTCATCACAGTAGAGGCGTACAGCACCAGCACGACCTCCTATGCAGGAACAAAAGTAGAAGATGTCTATCCTGTCATCGCGATTTCGCCTGGCGGCAATGTTGTCTATAACCAGTCCCTGCCCTCATTCCGCCTGCGGTACGATGTGGTGCAAAATGGAACGTCGGCGCCCGTTCCGGGCAATTACCGTTTCTGCTGGCTTGACATCGATGCCGGGCAGCAGTACGGATTCGCGGTCGCGGATGGCACAATTGATGGCAGATACTGTATGGCGACGACAGTTGTCAATACAGACATAAAGCAGTTTTCCGACGGCCTTTCATACACAAGGATGATCGCCCCGACCGATACAAATGCAACAAGAGACCCGAACTTCCAGGCATATTTCGAGGTGGGGAATACAAGCTGCTTCAAGCTTTGGGTCGGGCCGGCTTACAGAGATGATGATGGAACTACAGGATACACGAAAAGCCATATTGAAGATGTATACTCAAATGTTGTCAATAAAGACTGGGACTACGCGTCCAAATCCATCATTGAGTGGGACGGTACGTCGCCCGGCCCTGTAGGAGGAGAGCCTGTCGAGAAGTTTGTCAGCAATGACGGTGTGAACTGGCAGAAGGAAAATACACTTGGCAACACAAACGATGAATTCTGGTATATGCTCCGCACAAGAGTCCCGGAGATGTATGGCTACCAGTTCGCAGCCTACAGCCTGAACGATGTACTCCCGGCCGGAGTGGATTATGCCGGATCATTCAGTGCGGTGCGGATGGAGACAGGGACCGACGCGACGTTCTATTTCTCCGAATCTGCGGCATCGGAAGATAATATTTCCTTCTCATGGAACGGCATATCCGGTTTTGGCGGTTATACCTACCAGCTTCGGTTTAAGGTACGGATGGACCCGTCCGAGATGACACCGTCCTATGAAGGCGATACCCGCACGTATACGGTGACGAACAGCGCATCCCTTTTCTATCAGATCGCCGGATATGGTGTACTGACGTACCAGTCCGACAGCGTGACGACCTCTGCGCAGGAAAAACGTCCGGAACCGCCAGCTCCTTCAAAGCATATCAGAGACGGGGACAGCTTTGTAACCGAAAAGGCATACAACAACCGTCTGTTTGAGACCGTATTTTCCATAGAGCAGGCAATACCGGCATATGGCGGTTCCTGGTGTTTCCGTTCTATCTCCCTGACAGATACGCTTGAGGAATGCTTTGCACTGCAGTCCGCGGCGCTCTATCTGGATGGCAGCCAGGCAGCTTCCTTCCAGAGCGCGGCAAATGGCGCACAATCCGGCGGGTGGACTCTGCTGCTCGATGGCCAGACAGTCACATTGACTGCTGGCGAAGGGCTGTCAGATGAGTATTACGGGAAGACATTACGGCTCGAGCTGAACGTAAAATTAAAAAGGGGGAACGATACCGATCTCGAAAACTATTATTCGGTTGACAATGGCACAGTAAAAGCAGTGATCCCGAATAAAGCAGCTGTATCCTATACCTGGCCGGACGGCGTTTCCGGTACAAAGGAGACGAATACGGTTACTGTCTATATAAAAGAAGCGATGGCTGACCTGACCGTGTCTAAAACGAACAATATTACAGGAGACCATATTCCAAATGCTGTTTTCACCGTATACCAGTGGAAGAATAATGCATGGAGCCGCTTCTGCGGCATGACATACAATGCAGATGCAAAATGCTATAAGGCAGAATGTTATCTGTATAAAACAGCCGAAAACAGCGGACGGTTCCGTGTCCAGGAGGATCAGACGCCTACTGGCTACAGCGGCTCGTGGTCGAAGGAATTCACGTTGGGCGGTGGGGACGGCGAGTTCGTATCAGTCAGTTTTCAGGCTGTCAATGAAATGGCTTGCGGAAAAATTACCGTCAAGAAGACTGCAACGGACAAAACAGCTCTCAAAGGGGCCGTCTATGCAATTACAGCCGGTGCGGATATTGTATCGCCGGAAGGCAGAGTGCTGGCGAAAGCAGGCGAAGAACTTGCACGCTTGACAACAGGTGCGGACGGTACGGCCACAGCATCCGGGTTGTATCCCGGCTCTTATCGGATCACAGAGATTCAGCCGCCATCCGGCTACAGCCTGAATCCGGCTCCGCAGTCCGCCACCGTCCGTTATCTGGACAGGGACAACGGATGCAGCAGCGAGACTGTCATGTTTACGAACGAAAAAACACTGGTTATCCTGAAAAAGGTTTCGGCACTCTCCGGCGGCGAGACAGAAAAGAGAACCCTCTCCGGCGTTGCATTTCATATATGGGAGAAACAGGAAGGGGCAGAGCCACAGGAATACAGGACTGATGACAAAGGCGAAATCCGCGTTGAGGGCTATCTGCCGGGAACCTACTGTTATCAGGAGGTATCCGCCCCGGACGGGTATGTCACCGATAAAAACGTGTATGAGTTTATAATTGACAGTAGAGGCTACTGCGCAGAGGAACACGGCCATATCATTGAGGTTGAGAACCGGTATATCAGCGCCGAATTCTGCAAAACCGACAAAGCCACGGGGAAGCGGCTGAAGGGCGCCAGGCTGTCGCTTGCCGCGCAGGATGGTACAGTTGTTGATACCTGGATTTCCGATGAGAATCCGCATCGGATTGACCGTATCCCTGCAGGAGAGTATATACTGACGGAGCTCGAAGCGCCCGACGGATACAAAAAAGGAACCGATGTTGTATGTGAGGTGAAAGCTGTTTCCGATACACAGACCTTTACCATCACCGATGTAAAATATGTGAGCCTCCGGCTGACAAAAGCCATCTCCGGCGAGGAAATCGTCTGGGCCCACGGTAATCCGACCTTCACCTTCTGCGTGGAGGGTACAGACCTCGACGGCGATGGGCATACGTATTACGAAACCGTTGAATTTACCGAGGAATGCGTTTCAGGAAGCGGCGTTGGCACATTGACTGCCGTATTCACGCTCCCCGCAGGAATTTATAGCGCAAGTGAAAGAAATGTCATACGCTACCGTCTTGGCGCGATTGAAAATATTGCAAATGGACAGGCGGCAGGTGCGGGCGTCCGATTTGATCTTTCCGGCAACCAGGATGGAGCCGCGACCTTTGTCAACGTAAAAGAAACTGACCTGGGGCTTACAGACACGGCATTTGTCCGAAATACCATAATCGGCCAGGAATAAAACAATTTAAGGCCCCGAACCGCCCGAAAACAGGATATGCGGTTTCCGGGACCTGATATAGGCAGATCATAACAGTCCCGGGGTGCGTACCTGCTCCAAAAGAGGCGGTTCGGCTCTTTTGCGGGTGATCTCCACAAGCGAAAGCTTCGTCATCTCAACCAGGACAGTCCGCATCGGATCACGGCGCAGATGCCCGGCAAGCGAATCGAGCAGACGCCCGTTTGACGCTGTATCCTCCATGTTGATGAAGTCCACAATGATAATCCCGCTGATATTGCGCAGGCGGAGTTGCCGCGCAATCTCGGCAGCCGCCTCCAGATTGATTTTCAGGAAAGCGGCCTCACGCTTTTTGCCTCCCTCATATTTCCCGCTATTCACGTCAATGACAGTCAGTGCTTCGGTCGGTTGGATGACCAGATACCCTCCGCAATCCAGCCAGACGCGCTGTGAGAGTGCCAGTGAAAGCTGCTGTTCGAGCGAATACAGCTTTTTCATCGGTAGCAGGCTGTCCTGATAAAAGGAAAGCCGGGCCAGGTCATCCGGCTGCTCCTGCGTCAGGTAGGCACAAATGCGCTCATACAGTTCCTGATCGTCTGTGCGGATTGTCGTGCACTCCCTGTCATACAGTCCGAGGAGACGTGCCAGCCATGCATCCGGGCGCTGCAGCACACAGGAATAGCAGCTGCGGTACTGTGCCTGTTCTGTAAGGGCTTCGTATCCTGCCTGGAGCCGTTTTGCTTCCGCTGCCAGTATATCAGTTCCTTTGCCGTCCGCATTTGTGCGGACAAGCCAACCATACTTCTGACTTGCATACGGTGCAACGAGGCCGGTCAGGCGTTCCTTCTCCGGAGCTGATAGCTTGGAGGAGGCACAGACACTGCAATTTCCGGTCGTCAGGAGAAGATATTTTCCGCTGAACGTCAGATTCGTTGTCACAGACATCGCCTTTGATTTAGTCTTGCCGCGGCTGACCTGGACGAGCAGCTCATCGCCCTGCTGCGGCAGCTTTGAGCTTCCCTTTCTGGTATAGATGGGGCGTTTCATATCAGCTAAAGGCAGATAACAGGGCTCCCCGGGGGCAATCTCAACGAAGGCAGCCCCAATATTTTTGGCAATATTTTTGATTTTGCCGACGTAGATGCTGCCGATCTGCGCCCCCTGCTCCTGTATGTCGCAGTGGATTTCAACGGCTTTTTTCCCGTCCATCAGGAACGAGAAGATTTTCCCATCCATGCGGGTAATCATATATTCCACAATCTGTCAGCCTCCGTTTCTTATGTCATGGGAAACGTCGTTTTGTATATATCCATGCCGAGCTCGCCGAGCGGGACAAAGCGGCGCTTACCATTGCTGCCCGTGTCAGCATAGAGCTCACATCTGTGGATCTCATACGCGAACGGTTCTGTCTTTATGCCGACAGAGGAAAGGTATGCATCCATCACAAGCTCCGGCTTCAGATTGGCGGCGCTCCCGGCTGCAAGTTTCATAAACATAGTTTCTCCATGTACGGACAGTTCGTAAATCATCGGACGGATGTCCGTCTCCTGCTCGGAACGCTTTGTCTTTCGTGTCACGATAATTGATTTTTGCGCAAAGAACTGTGAAATCCCGGACTGCCAGCCGCCCCTTGGCTCATATCCGCTTCGGAATGAAAGCTCATAATCCGCTGCCGCGATAAGCGTCATTCCCCTGTCGGCCTTTGTATCACCGATCTGCCGGAACTGTGTCACAGTGATTCCCTCCACGCCGACACTGTTCAGCGCGTCAATTGCCTGTGCGGATGCAATCGGGGTATGAATCTCAATATCCATATACTCCCCGTCGCTTGTGAGCCCGACGCCAAGCGGAGAGGCAAATGACATAATCATATGCGGGCTCATGCCTTCTGAATAAGCGATGTCAATGCCTGCGCGCCTGACCGCTTTCTGGAAATAACGCATGATATCGAGGTGCCCGATAAATTTCATCGAGCCGGTCTTGGAAAACTTAACCCTTATTTTCAATGCAGACACCTCCCCTGTATCGTGCGGCGCCGCAGCCGGAGCATTTTGCACGGCAGTTTGGCGTGACTTCACCGGCCTGCGCGCGGTCCCATTCGCGCCTGAGGAACGTCTTTGTCACCCCGATACGGATGAAGTCCCATGGGAAAATCTCGTCCTCACCGCGTTCCCGTAGCGTATAGAAATCCATATCAACGCCGGTATTTTCAAATGCCTGAAGCCAGCGGCTGTAATCCCAGCACTCCGTCCAGGCGTCATACAATGCGCCGAGTCGGTAAGCCTCGCGTATCACGGCTGAAATTCTGCGGTCGCCGCGTGCGAAAACCCCCTCCAACAGCGTGACGTCCGCCTGATGCCAGTTGTAGCGGATGCTTTTCTGGTTTCTCATGGCTTTGATTTCATGGTTGACCGTCCTGGCAAAGCCGAGATAATCGCCGGGCGTATACATACGCGCCCACTGGAACGGGGTAAAAGGCTTCGGTACAAAGAAAGATGTGCTGACTGTGATCTGGCACTTGCCGTTTCGTTTGTCCTTCGGTATCTCGTAATATTTGCAGGCGATCTTTTCTGCGAGATGCGCGATCCCTCGGCGGTCCTCCTCTTCTTCGAGCGGAAGGCCGAGCATAAAATAAAGTTTTACTTTATTCCAGCCCCCGCGGAATGCCTGGCCGGCGCCGTCAAGAATTACCTCCTCAGTCAGGCCTTTATTGATAACGTCGCGCATACGCTGTGTCCCCGCCTCGGGAGCGAATGTAAGGCTGCTCTTGCGGACGTCCTGCACCTTGCCCATCACATCGAGCGAGAATGCATCGATGCGCAGGGACGGAAGCGAGATATTGATATTCTGGTCTCCGAACTGTCCAATCAGGAAATCGACGATCCCCGCAAGGTCGGAATAATCGCTTGAGCTCAGGGAGCTCAGGGAAATCTCCTCGTGTCCGGTGTTCATGAGCATTTTCTGCGCATGCTCTTTGAGGCAGCTTATGCTGCGTTCTCTTGTGGGCCGATAGATCATTCCGGCCTGGCAGAAGCGGCAGCCCCTGATGCAGCCTCTTTGGATTTCAAGCACAACACGGTCCTGCGTCGCCTTGATAAATGGGACAACAGGTGTCTCCGGATACGGGGCGTCTGTCATGTTCATCTCTACCTGTTTTTCAACCGTCTCAGGGACGCCGTCTGCGGCAGGGAGAAATGATCCGATTGTACCGTCCTCAAGGTAAGTAACCTCGTAGAGCGACGGCACGTAAATCCCCGGGATTGCAGCCGCCTGACGCAGAAATTCCCTTCGGGTTGCCTGCTTTGCACGGCATACTTTATAAAGGTCAAACAGCCTGCCATAGACTGTCTCGCCCTCCCCGATATAAAACAGGTCGAAGAACTCCGCGATCGGTTCAGGATTGTATGCGCATGGCCCGCCTCCAATCACAATCGGACATTCCCAGCCCCGCTCCGAAGCCGCAAACGGAATCCCCGAAAGATCCAAAAGCTGCAGGATATTTGTGTAACACATCTCATACTGCAGTGTGATGCCAAGAAAATCAAACTCCCGTATCGGATCCTGGGATTCAAGCGCAAAAAGCGGGATACCTCTTTCTCTCATAATCCTGTCCAGGTCAACCCACGGGGAATAGACGCGCTCACACCAGACATCAGGGCGTCTGTTGAACATATCGTAAAGAATCTGGATGCCAAGGTGCGACATTCCGATTTCATATACGTCGGGAAACGCCATCGCAAACCGGATATCCACGCTGTCCTTGTCCTTCATGACGGCGTTGACTTCATTTCCGATATAACGCGCAGGCTTCTCGACGGAAAGCAGTATCGTATCATCTAAAGCAAGTTTTCTCATATTGTCCCTTTCCGTTCCGCCGCAGCCATATACAGCGGTCCGGGAACCACATCGCGGCAGGCGGATGCAACTGTGTGCCGGTTTGTTCCCGAACGCCATTATAATACATGGGGCGCCGGAACTTCAAGGGCATTATTCCGGATAAAAAATAAAAATCACAGAAATACGGAACGCCCCAAACAGCGCCGCAAACGCGAAAAAAACAGTTGACGTAACTTGTCGGATATGCTATGATCCTATAGTATGCCGCTCAGAGAGGTTTAAATGTCATGCGGGAATGACCATGGCTGCCACATCTGGCGAGTAATGATAACAGGAGGTGCCATATGTACGCAATTATTGCAACAGGTGGTAAACAGTACAAAG
>CAYRKA010000005.1:0-31178 GCA_964424785.1 uncultured Lachnospiraceae bacterium
TCGGTATTGTCGATCAGCTTCTTTTTCGGCGTCTCATAGCCGACCAGGTCATCCAAGTTCACATGTGCGATATTCGTGATCGGGACGATCTGGACGCCGTCCTCATTATGCGCGACGCGGAACGCCTTGTGCAGTCCGAGCTTCCCGACGCCGAATTCCCTGTAGAACTCCGCCATGTGGCGCGTGAACTGCCCGACGTCCTCCGCACCAGCGAGCTGTACAGCCAGCTCGCAGATCCGGTCGCGGATACGGCGGTTGAAGATCCTGCCGGCCGACTCCACTCTCCTGTAGTTCAGGATCTCCTCAAAAAATCCGGCTCCCAGCATCTCCTCCAGGCCGGAAAAATCATACGCGAACAGCTCCCGGAAGATCTCAAAATCATGCCGCGCCAGCTCCGCCAGGCTGCCCTCCTGCAGCCCCCTGATCTCGCAGGCCATGCTGAATACATTCTCATTGTTTACAAGCAGCAGCGTCAGGTAGTCATGCCAGAGATTCTTCTCAAAGCCATAGCTCCCGGCCAGCTCAACCAGCCCATGAATGCACGCAAAGAATCTGGCACGTACCTCCTCACGCTGCTCCTCCCCGCCATAGTGCCGCATCACCCAGGCCATATCCGAGAGCACGGCCCCGTTCTCAAAATTGCGGTACAAAATCAGTTCCTCCACACCGGACATTGCATTCCCTCCTGGTATAATGTGTATCGGCACGCGCAGCTTCGCTGCACCTGCCATGTCGCCGGGCTCCGGCTCAGTAATTTCCCAGTATCTTCATATTAATCGCTTCCTCACGGATCCCCCGCAGAGCGTTCTTGACCGCGCTGTCCCCGAGGTTTCCGTCAAAATCGACGAAGAAACGGTATTCCCAGTTGCGTCCCGGGATCGGACGCGACTCGATCTTGTTCATATTCAGGTTGTTGTAAATAAAATGCGAGAGGATATTGTAGAGCGACCCGCTGTAATGCGGCACCTCGAAGCAGATACTGATCTTCTTCGCGTCGCGCCGGAAGATGCGCTGGTTCGTCACGACAATGAACCGCGTCGAATTCCACTCGTTGTAATAAATATGCTCCTGCAGCACCTCGAGCCCGAACAGCTTCGCGGCAAACTCACTCGCAATCGCTGCCTGCGACCTGTCACCGTCCTGCGCTACCTTCTTCGCGGCGCGCGCCGTATTGTCAAACGGGATCTGCTGCCACTCGCGATGCCTGTCGAGGAACTCCTCACACTGCGACAGAGCCTGCTGATGGGAATAAACAGTCTTAATCTCAGAGAGCTCCGTCCCCGGCAGGCCGAGCAGCGCATGCTCACATCTGATGACCTGCTCCCCGACAATATAATTCTCAAAATTGACGAGCAGGTCATAATTATCCGCGACGATCCCCGCAGAGGAATTCTCGATCGGCAGCACTGCATAGTCAGCCGCACCCTCGGCAATCGCCTCCATCGCATCACGCCATTTCGGCACATTGAAGCAATTCACGTCATCACCGAAATACATACGCATCGCCGCGTGGCTGTACGCGCCCTCCACGCCCTGATAGACGACACGGATATTTTCACGCTCAATATCATCGACTGCGATGAACGGCAGCCTGCCTGACGCGCCGGCTGACTCGAGCATCTGGTACTGCAGCTTGCGGCTCATCGACATGATCTGCGCAAACAGCTCGCCGACACCGTGCTTGTTGAAATCCCCGTGCGCAAGCCCTGTGAGCGTCTCCAGCTTGGATTGCTCCCTGTCCTTATCAAATACCTTGCGCCCGTTCGCGATCTTGTAGGCTGCGACCTCCTCGCTCACCTGCATACGTTCTTCAAAAAGCTCCACGATATTCCTGTCAATGCGGTCAATCTCATCCCGCAGCTCCAGTAAATCCCTCATCCCATAAATCTCCTTCTCGTTGTTGTTCTCCCATCCTCAAGGCATATCGTCCGCTGCCATTTTGTCACGGTATGCTCCTGCTTCCTGTGTTTCGACCGCCTTGAGCGCTACCCCCAGGAATGACAGCGATCCGAATACAAGGATCACATCCTCCTTCCCGGCGAGCGCAAAGCTTCTCTCCACCGCGTCAGCGACCGATGCCGCGGGCTCAACAGACGGATTGACACGCCGCACAGCCTCTGCCAGCTCCTCTGCAGGAAGCGCACGCGGATTCCCTGGCGTCTGCACCGTAATAATGTGTTCGGCCAATCCGGCTGTAATCTCAATTATTTTATCATATTCCTTATCAGAAAACACGCCAAAAATAAAGTATTTTCTGTGGCCTGCAAAGTAAACCTCCACCGCGTCCCTGAGCCGCCTCGCCGCATCCGGGTTATGCGCGCCGTCGAGCACGACCACCGGATCCCGGTGTACCACCGTGAACCTGCCGCGCCACTGCGTCTTTCGCAGCCCATCGTACACGGCACGATCCGGTATCGCATATCCAAGGCCCCGAAGCTTTCCTGTACAAAGCAGCGCGAGCGCCGCATTCTCAACCTGATGCGCACCTGCAAGACTGATTGTGACATCCCGGAACGTCCCATATGTAAACTGCTGTCTCTCGAGGCCACAGTTGACATCACGGAACTGCCCCGGATCGACAAACTCACATGTGCAGCCTGTCTCCTGCGCGGCCTCGCGGATCACGGCCTCCGCCTCCGGCTGCTGGTGCGCCGAGACTGCCGGGACGCCAGGCTTGAAGATCCCTGCCTTCTGGTATGCAATCTCACCGAGCGTATTCCCAAGGTACGCCATATGATCCATGCTGACCGGCGCAAGCACCGTCAGCACCGGCGTCCTGATCACATTCGTCGCATCGAGCCTGCCGCCCATCCCGACCTCAAGCAGGACAATATCACAGCCCTGCTCCAGAAAATACAGGAACGATACCGCTGTCTCGGCCTCGAACACCGTCGGTGCGCCGAGCCCCTGCCGCTCCATAATGTCCATCGCATCGGCAACGCGCGTCACCAGCCTCGCAAACGCTTCCCGTTCAATATAATTCCCGTTTACCTGAATCCGCTCCCGGTACGAAAACAGCGTCGGCGAAATGTACCGCCCGACCCTGTAGCCGCTCTCCTGTAAAACCGAAGACACGTACGCGAGGACAGAGCCCTTGCCGTTCGTGCCCGCCACATGGATAAACTTTAACTGATCCTGCGGATTGCCGAGCTCTGCGAGCAGATTCGTGACCGCAGCCAGCCCCGGCTCAATGCCGCGCACCGATATTTGATTGATAAACTCCCTTGCTTCTCTGTAATTCATAGTCCTCTCTCCAATCAGACAGGGGAGAATCGTCTACCCTGTCCGTCCGCGCCGGGGGCGGCAGCGGCTCCGCCGCTCGCTGATATTTCCCTGCCGTCCCGTGCGCATAATGATAGGCGCTGCCGGAAACGCAGCGCCCATCCAAAATCATTTTCAGCAGTAACTGTTCAGTGCCCTCACGGCTGCTTTCAGTATACTACAAAGCCTGAAAATGTAAAACTGAAAATTATGTGAATATACCGCACATCATCCGGGCATCCTATACACAGGCTACCTTCTGAACCATCCAGAAAACCCTACACTTAATATTAGGAGGAGTACTGCTGTGAAATCAAATTTCATCCGATGCGGAATGTACGGCTGGTGCATCGAAGTGCTCTGGACCGGCCTGGGCTCCCTGCTGCAGCACGATCCAAAGCTGATGGGCTTCTCGTCGCTGCGGATGTTCCCCATCTACGGAATGGCATCTATGATCGCACCACTCTCATCATGCCTGAAGAAATACGGTACCCTCACGCGCGGCCTCATCTATATGACGTGCATCTACGGTGTCGAATACATCTCCGGAAGTTACCTGAAAAGTCATGGCTGCTGCCCCTGGGACTACAGCGACGCAAAATATCAGGTAAACGGTGTGATCCGCCTCGACTACGCGCCGCTGTGGTTCCTGGCCGGACTGTTCTACGAAAAGGCGCTCACCCCTCCAGCTCCTGAATGACCTGCACCATCTTCTCGAGATCCGCCTGCTCCTCCGGGCCTGTGCACCGAAGCTCTATCTCCTCCCCCTGCCCAATCGCGGCAGAGAGGATATTCAACAGGCTCTTCGCATTGACGATATAATGTCCGTATAAAATCTCAACCTGTGAGCTGCAGCCCTCCGCCGCACTCACCACAATACTGGCTGGCCTCACATGAAATCCTGATCGATTCAGGACAATTAGCTTTCTGCAGACCATTATAAAACCACTCCCTCAATACATATGTTTTGTCAAAACTTATGGATATTATAGTGCGTCTGCCGCCTTTTTTCAACATATTCCCCAAATTTTTTAAAATTTCAAAAATATTTTATCTTTTTGCAAAACTCTCCGCCATCCGCCCGGTATACTCTTTCCGGCTACGCTCCATATCTGCGCCCATAGCCTGCTCCGGCTGCTTCCCACTTCGGATTGCAATCTTATCACCAACGGCGCCGAATATTTCCCGCTGTACGGTTTCATAAAACTGCCAGGTTCCTGAAAGTCTTACAGGGCTTCTGGCAGTCAGCAAGGTCCAGATGATTAACCGCCAGCAATATCAATGTATCATGATCCTATCGAATTGGCAATCAGGATGTCTGAAAAGTCAGCGGCTCCGCCGCTGACTTTTCCTTGCCGCCCCGTGCGCACTAAACAGAACCCCGGTACAACTTCCGTCATACCGGGGTTTTGTGCGCATTAGAATCATTCCCTGCCGGAGAATACTCCTGCATTACTCCGTTACCGCCGCTGCCGCTTTCAGCCCTGCCAGATGCCCGAAGACAAACGCATCGCCTGTGCCGGAACCGTCCACGCGCTTTGTCCCGTGGAACCCTCCGGTTACTTCTCCGGCTGCATACAGCCCGGAAATGGGCTCCTCATTCTCATCGAGCACTTCTGTATTCTCGTTTATGAGGACTCCGCCCATCATATAATGGGCGCCGACTCCGAAACGGTATCCATACAATTTCCCGCTCAATGGCTTGAGTGTCTGGTTGTCGAACTGGCTGTCGGTGCCTGCCTCACAGTCAGCATTCCACTGGTCAATCGTTGCCTGCAGCGCCTCACCGTCAAGCCCCAGCGCCTGTGCCAGCTCCTCCGCGGTGTCGCCGGATTTCACAAGGCCTCTGGCCTCGAGCTGCTTCAGGCTGTCATTCAGATCCTCCTCGCCAAAGACTGTAAATGCCAACTCCTGCGCCAGGGTATCCTCCGTTGTGGGGTCAAACCCCTCTGTGGTATACCGCTGCGCATCCTGGTTTACAAAAATTGCAGTGGTCATAAATCCGCCCGGCATCGACATTGGCGGGAGCCATGTGTCCCCCACGACCACATGCGGGAAGGTCTGCATCTGGTCAAGATCCACTGTTTTGGCGCCGACAGCTTCCGCCATGGCAATGCCGTCTCCTGTCGTAGGCGCGATTTCGTCCGTCACAGCGTTGGCAAGATCCGGCCTCACGCTTTCCACCATCTCGTGGTTCTGCCCGAAACCGCCTGTAGCCAGGATGACAGCTTTCCCGCTGAAGGACACTTCCTCACCGTCAGCGCCAGTAGCTTTTACTCCGCATACCGCGCCGCTTTCATCTGCCACCAGCTCCGTTGCGGTTGTGTTCAGATAAATGACCGCGCCGTCTGCCTCAAGCGCATCCTTCAGTGCGGCAACAAGCGTGGCCGCGGTTGTGCCCTGTGCTTCCGCTTTCACCATGAACAGGCCGTCTCCGGATGGATGGTCATCCCCGGTAACCGCAAGAGGATCGGAGGCGTCCGCATTTTCGCTTGTCTGCCCGGAAAACTCAATGCCCAGATCCGCGCTCAGCCAGTCTACCGTTTCTCCGCTGGCCTCCACATATGCGTCAACCAGGTTTTCCCTTCCGCCATAACGCATCTGAAGCTCGTTCAGAAGCTCATCCGTCGCATATTCCATGCCAAGCTCTTCCTGTACCTGTGAGCCAGAGGCATTGATGCCCATGGCAGAGCAGAGGGAATTGCCGCCAACTACACCTGATTTCTCGATCAGGATAACAGAGGCGCCGTTTTCCATTGCCGTATGGGCCGCAGTCATGCCCGCTCCCCCGGCGCCCACAATAATCAGGTCAGCCTCCGTCACACTGTAATCGACTTTCTCCTCCGGGGCAGCATCCGTGTCCGGGACTGACGCCGCCGTCAGCCCCGCCTGGCTTGCCGCATCCAGGAGAGCGGTCTGAAACGCGCCGCAGGAAACGGTGGCCCCGGTCACCGCATCCGGCGACAGGGTCTGGCTCTCCAGGACCTGGGTCTTCATTTCATCCATCGCAGCCTCACCGATCGTCGGTGTCTCCTCATCCTCGATCTGGATATCCTCCACCGCATTTTCACTGAACGTAACGGTCAGCGTAATGTCGCCGTTCCGCCCGGCTGCAGTGGCCGTGTACGTGCCGGGAGCCGCGTACAGGGCACCGTCCTCTGCCATAGCCAGCCCTCCGGACAGGGAAGCCAGCAGCATGGAAGAAGCCATTGACATGCCGAGCAACGCCTGAATCTTTTTTCTTTTCATTCTAATCTCTCCTATTCAAAATGATGATCTGCTTCAACCGAAGGCATCCGATTCGATCAGCTATCCGATATGGATGCCCCCGGACAGATTAAACACATGTCCTGTTGTAAACGCGGATTCCTCGCTGGCGATGTATGCCACAAGAGCTCCGAATTCGTCGGCAGTCCCCGTGTGTCCCAACGGAATCCTGCTTTCCACTGTCCTTACGTCAAAATCCTTTTCGCAGTGCGGCGCATGGTCATTGATCATCCCGCTCCTTGCGATGCAGTTCACCGTGATTTTCCTGGGAGCCAGCTCCCGGGCAAGTGCATACGTGGCTGTAAGGATAGCGCCTCTCGCGATGCTGTCCGCGATGTTCTCACCGTCAAATCCGTCCAGCGCCCCTGCCGTGGCGGCAAAGATCATGCGCGGAGCGCTGCTTCTCTCCAGATACGGGATCGCCGCCTGCATCATCAAAAAAGGCAGCGTGACCTGATGGTTCAGCTTATCATTCAGCTTCTCCGCCGTTATTTCTGTGACAGGCTCCACACGGTCCAGCGAACCGATCGTATTGATTACTACATCGATGCTCCCAAACTGCTTCTCTATTTCTGCAAAAGCAGCTCCGTCACCGTTCTCATTGCTCACCTCCGCCACCTTGCCCGGGCAGCCCTCCAGCTTCCTGATAATATCCTCCGCGCCGCCGGGATTGTGGGTAACCATCACCACATTCATTCCGCCCTCCGCCAGGGCTTTGACAGCGCCCTGTCCGATCAGGCCGGTAGCTCCGGCAAATACGCAGGTTCTTCCTTTCAAGGTTTCCATATTCATTCCTCCGCCCGGATTATATACGGCCAGTGCCCTTGCCTCATCAGCCGCCATTCTTTCCCGGCGGCCCGGCTCCGCGGCCTGGCGAAGCTACACGCTTTCCTGCCCGGGAGCATAACAGCCGTACACCGCCCTGCTTTCCAGACAGTAAATCACGGCAATCATTCCCGCGCCAAGCAGATATTCCGCCAGATATACGAAGGTCTGGGCCGTCAGCGCCGCCGCATTGAAAAGATCATGCAGCAGTGTCGCGGCAGCCGTCGCCAGAATTGCGGCAGCCTGCGCCTTCAGCGCCTTTTTCATGGGCAGGTAACCCCGTTTCCAGCCGTATACCGTTACATTTCTTGGCGCTGCAATATAAAAACACAGTACGACCAGGAGCCACAGGTAGACAGCCATTGTCACTGCCTGAGGCACATTCACATACCATGCCCGGTTCGCGCTGCTATACGGGAAAGCCGCGGCTCCAAAGAACAGGCAGGAAACGACAGCCAGCAGCGGATAGATCACCTTCCTCGCGTACCATCTGGCATCTGAGGCCTCCAGGCGGTAATAGCTGCCCCGGTAGATCCGCCTGATGGCGGTTCCTTTCCCATTCTTTTTCGGTATCGTTATCTCTTCATAATCCTCAAAAAATTTCTGATACGCCCTGCTTCCGCTTCGCTCTGTCTTCTTACCGTCGACCTCGCCCTTTCGGTAGCTGTCGCCCAAACCGTCTCTCAGGCCCATAAATAATCCTCACTTAGTTAATTTCATTTACCCTGCAGCAGGAGACAAAATGCCCCTTGCCGACCTCAACCGGACGCTGTGGTTCCCTGCAGGCTTCTGTGGCAAACGGGCACCTTGCCGCAAACCGGCATCCCGGAGCGGGGTTGATCGGAGACGTAATCTCCCCCTTTAGCTGCACCCTCTGCATCGGGTGGTCTATGTCCGTAGAAGGGATCGCTGACAGCAGCGCCTTTGTATACGGATGGAGCGTATGCTCAAACAGCTCCTCCGTAGGAGCCTTCTCTACCATCTGCCCCAGGTACATCACCATAATATTATTTGAAATATGCCGCACCACTGACAGGTCATGCGTGACAAACATATAGGCCACGCCGGTCTGCTCCTGCAGGTCCATCAGCAGATTCAGCACCTGCGCCTGAATGGAGACATCCAGCGCCGATACCGGCTCATCGCACACCACAAACTTCGGGTTCAGTGCCAGGGCCCGGGCGATCCCGACGCGCTGCCTGCGCCCTCCGTCCAGCTCATGGGGGTAGGACTGGCGAAGTCGCTCATCGATCCCCACAAGGTTCATCAGGCGCACAGCCTCCTCTTTCAGCTCCTGTTTGCTTTTGAACCGGCCGGAATTCTTCAGCGGTTCTTCTATCGTCGATTCAATGCGGAACCGCGAGTTCAGGGACGAGTACGGATCCTGGAATACAATCTGCATTTTCTCGCGGACTTTTTTCAGCTCTTTCCCCTTCACGTGAGTGATATCCTGCCCTTCCAGCAGGACCTGTCCCTCTGTCGCCTCCTGAAGATGGATGACAGTCCTTCCCAGCGTGCTCTTCCCGCAGCCGGATTCCCCTACAACACCCAGTGTCTCACCTTTGTCGATTGTAAATGAAATCCCGTCTACCGCATGGTTCATACCTGCGGGAACCTTAAAATATTTTTTCAGGTCTTTTACCTCCAGTAATGGCATCAGCCCACCTCCTTCTGCTGCAGGTTCTTACAGCGGCACAGATGTCCCGGGGCTACCTCCGTAAATGGGATCTCTCCCTGGCAGCAGGCCTGTGACGCATGGGGGCAGCGCGGCGCAAAAGCACAGCCTCCGGGCAGCGCAGTAGGATCAGGCGGCGAGCCTGCAATCGGCTTCAGGCGTTTTTCCCCCTTTGTCATACTCGGAAGCGACCCGAACAGCCCGTGCGTATACGGATGCTGCGGGTTCCGGAACAGCTCCCTCTTATCCGCATACTCAATAATTTTCCCGGCGTAAATCACCGCCACGTTATCACTTGTCTCCGCGACCACACCAAGATCGTGCGTAATGAGGATCATGGAGGTATTGTACTTCTTCTTCAGCTCCCGGATCAGATCCAGCACCTGGGCCTGGATCGTCACATCCAGCGCTGTAGTGGGCTCGTCCGCCAACAGGAGGGTCGGGTTGCAGGCAAGCGCCATGGCAATGACCACCCTCTGCTTCATGCCGCCCGAAAACTCAAATGGATACTCCACAGCGCGCTCCCGCGGGATTCCTACCATTTCCAGCATATCACCCGCCTGCTGTTTCGCCTCTTCCTTCGTATATTTATTGTGCAGGAGAAGCCCTTCCTCGATCTGTTCCCCCACTGTCATCAGGGGATTCAGGGCTGTCATGGGATCCTGGAAAATCATCGCGATCTTCCCGCCGCGGATTCCCAGCATTTCCTCCTCCGACAGGCTGGTCAGCTCCTGACCGTCCAGAATAATTTTCCCGCCCAGCATTTTTGCCGGCGGATCCGGAAGGATCCGGAGGATGGATCTTGCGATGGTCGTCTTCCCGGCTCCCGTCTCGCCTACCAGCGCCAGTGTCTCCCCCTTTTTCATGCTGAAGGAGACCTTGTTCACCGCCTGCACGATTTTCTTCCCGGAAGTGTAAATGACTTCCAGATCTTCTACCTTCAAATATTCTTCAGCCATTTCCCAACCTCCTACTTTCTCAGCTTCGGATCCATCGCGTCACGCAGTCCGTCGCCGATCAGGTTGATCGCCAGGACCGTCAACGCAATGATGATGCCCGGGAACATGATCAGATACGGGTAATTCAGAATATGCGTACGCGCATCAGCCAGCATCGCGCCCCATTCCGGCGTCGGCGGCTGGACGCCCAGCCCGATATAGGAAAGCGCTGCGGCCATCGTGATATTCATGCCGATCCCCATTGTCATATCAACAATGATCGGAGAAATAACGTTGGGAAGCATATGCTTAAACATGATGGCTGCCTTGGAGCAGTTGATGGATTCCGCCGCTTCCAGATATTCCTTTGAACGCTCCGACAGGATCTGCCCGCGGATCAGGCGCACGCCTGTCGGCACATTTCCTACTGCCAGCGCGATTACCGTATTCACAAACCCAGGACCCAGTGTTGCGGATATCAGGATACACAGGAGCATACTGGGAAGGGAAGACCAGATATCGATCAGACGCATGATCAGGGTTTCCGTTTTCCCGCCGAAGTACCCGGCAAAGCTTCCTATGACCGCGCCCACGCCGGAGCCGACAATAGCTGCAAACAGGCCAAGCGCCAGCGAGTACCTGCCGCCATAGAGAATACGGCTCAGCTGGTCACGGCCCATACCGTCCGTCCCGAAAAGGTGCGCCATGCTGGGACCCTTGTACATGGCGGCCAGATCCATATCATTCGGCCCGTAAGGCGCAAGGATCGGTGCGAAAACACAGGCTGCCACAATCAGCAGGAACAGGACCACGCCGACCCTGGCTCCTGAATTCTCCCATATCCTGGCCAATGTTTCCCCGAAAAGAGAATCCTTTTTTTCTTTTTTCTTTGTTGTCATTTCCTGGCCACCTTCTTTCTGGAACCGGAGTACTGCGCCTTGATCCTGGGATCCACAAAAGCGTACGCCAGATCCACCAGCAGCATCGACACCGCCGTAAATACCGCGAAAAACAGCACACAGACCCGTACCACCGGATAGTCCCGGGAATTAATGGATGTCAGCAGGTAAAGGCCGACGCCCGGGATGGAAAATACGCTCTCAATGACAGGCGTACCTGCGACGATCTTGGAAAATCCGTTCCCAATCGATGTGATAATCGGCATCAATGCGTTCGGAAGCATATGGCCGTAAACTACCTTTCTCTCTGCCTGTCCCTTTGCCCTTGCCGTGGTAATGTAATCCTCACGGAATACCCCCAGCATGGAAGCTCTCGTCTGGCGGGCATTTACCGCGATGCCGCCCAGGGAGGCGCAGACGATAGGCATCACATAATACTGCGGGCCGCCGATGCCGTATGCGGGCAGCCAGTTCAGCTTCGCTGACAGCAGAAGGATCAGCATCAGGGCAACCCAGAAATCCGGTGCGGAGATGAACACCATCGCAATCCCCATAGTCAGGGAATCCTGCCACTTGCCTTCATGGGTCGCCGCAAAAATGCCCATCAGGAGACCAATCGCAAGGTTCAGCACCATGGCCGCCAGGCCGATCAGCATAGTCCTGGGAAGACGTACCACCAGCTCCTCGATTACCGGCTTGTTGTAGGCCCAGGATGTCCCAAGGTCAAATTTGATAAATGTCTTGTAGAAAAAATCACCTAATTGCTGCAGATAGGATTTGTCGAGCCCAAGAATGTGGCGCATATTCTCGACATCCGCTGCCGTGGCACTGCCGCCTGCAAAGACAACCGCAGGGTCGCCGGGCGTAAAATACAAAATTGTAAAGATGGCAAAAGCAGTACCCAGAAGGATGACAATCATCCAGAATAATCTGTTAACAATATATCTTGCCATATGCAATACCTCTTATCCTTTTCAGAAAACATGGATGGCGGGAGGGTGCCCCGCACATCCATATCAATAAAATGCATTCTGTTCCGCCGCCGTTCTGAACATCAGTCCAGATAGTAATCGCAGGAACCCGGGCGAAGGAATTCGCTCTCTCTGTATACCAGGGATGCCATCGCATCACTGTACACAGCCGTCATACGAGGTGTGCATACTGCATAGTAATACGCATTCTCAAGAATATAATCATGAAGCTTCGTCATATTCTCTTCCGTATGGCCTTCCACCGTAGCGCACTCCAGCAGATACTCCTGCAAGGTGTCATCATGTATCTGGGCGTTATTATAGCCGGTGCCAAACTCATTATAGTTCATTGGCCGGTTCCACTCCCCGATCTGGGAGCCGCCGCCGATATCCTTATACATCAGGTCAAAATTAGCCGGGTCGAGCATATCTGTTTCAAGAAGCGTGCCATCTTCCGCCTTGATCGTCACGTTGATGCCAATCTGGAGCAGCAGTGTCTGGATCATCGTGCAGGCAGACTTGGAAGCCTCGTCAGTCGGGCAGAGCAGGACGAGCTGTTCTCCGTTATAGGAGGACTGTCCCAGGTATTCCTTTGCCTTGTCGATATTGTACTCCGCCATGTAATTGCCCTCAGCGCTCTCCCAGGCTTCGTTATAGTCGGAGAAGAACGGTGTCCCGAAAGCCAGGGCAGCGTCATAGGTCCCTGCCACTGTCGCGATGGCATTGTTGTCAAGCGCGTAGAAAATTGCTTTCCTCAGGTTCACATCTGCGGTCGGCTTGCCCTCATAGCAGTTCGGATACAGCACTTCTACGGTCGAACCCTGTGTCTCATACACTGCGTGGCCCTCCGCATACTGGCCGCCCTCCTCGAAATCCGCCAGATTCTCATTTGGAACAGACTCCGAATACTGGATCTGGCCTGTGGAAAGTGCAATTACATGCTGGGATGTCTCAGAAATAATATCATACTCAAGCGTCTGCACATTTGCGAGATGCTCTACATCGCGCAGATCATCGGTCTGCCAGTAATTATCATTCGCCTCCATCACGATCTTTGCACCCGCTACATACTCTGTGACAACATACGGGCCCGTACCGACAGGATCGGAAGCCATGGAATGATCACTATATGCCTTCTCAGAAACGATGTGGACACGGCACAGCGGCCACTCCAGCTCGCCCACGCTGTCAATCGCCTTTGTCCAGTGGAACCTCACCGTATAATCATCCACCGCCTCGATACTTTCATAAGCGTCAAATTTCAATGCCTTGCCTGCGTCAATGATCAGCTGATAGGAGAATACAACATCACTGGCTGTAATATTGTTTCCATCAGAATCCGTGATATAATCATACAGCTCGACGTCCCAGGTCTGCTCATCCACCTCTGTATAACCCTTCGCAAGGATCGGGACGTAATCATTATCCCGGAAATCAAAAAGCGATTCCAGATAATTTTTGGAAGTATACTGCATACTATTGTCACCATACCCTGTCGGGCCAAGGTCTACCGGATCGCTTGAAAGGGCAATCGTAACCTTTTCGTAGCGCTCATCAGAATTTGCCGTCGATGTACGGCTTGTGTCAACCTCGGGGGCGCCTGCCGCCAGGACGGGCGATGACATGGATATCGCCGCAAAGCTTACTGCCAGAGCCGCGCCGATTCCGCGGCGCATTTTTTTGGAATCAAATTGTCTTCTCATTTCTTACCTCCATAAGATAATAATTTATACTGTTTATACTTACTGCAAAGTCATTCTACGCCTGCGGCAATGCACCCTCTTGCCTGTCTGCTTCGTATCCCTTTACAGTGATATAACTGCATCATGAAACATATGTTCCGAACCGGTCAGCCCACGAACCTCTCTTCGATCCACAGGGCAACGTAGTCAAAGCACGCCTTCGCGCTGTCTCCCAGCTCGCCGGGATATTGCTCCGCCTCCGGCGCAGTCGTGAAATTATGGCCGGCTCCTTCCACAAATACCAGCGTCTTATCCTCCGCCTTTCCCGCATTGCGGTAAATATGCTCGGCGGCTATGTACTCATAGCTCCCTGTCATGCCCATCAGAAGCAGCGGTGCTCTGACGCCTTTCATGTTCCCGACGGTCACGCAGTAGCTGGAATCCCAGTCGATCCCATAAATCCGGCTCTCATCGTAGCCATACTGCTCCGGGTCGACGCGCACCGCAGAGGATTTCAAAAACGTCTTCACGGTAGTAGCCAGGCAGCCGAAGTGGAATCTCGGGGCACTGTTGGCGCCTTCCCGGAACACACGCAGGCACGGAACGGTTTCACAGGTGATACTGCCGTCCTGGTGCAGCAGCTTCTGCGGTTCAAATGTATGGGAAAAATATTCAGGCCTCTGGATAAACAGCTTATTGTTCGGCCCGAACTGAGTCCCTCCCGGGATGTCCAGCGGCTCGTCATCTATATAGTTCCCTTTCCCCTGTTCAATCAGAGCCACACGCTCCTGACAGTAGTCGATCAGCCGGTTCATCCGCTTCGCCTGTTCCTTCCAGAAGCGGCGGATAAAGGCGTCGCTGTAGCTGCATCCATCTTTGCTGAAGCCATTTGCGGGGTTGAACAGGTCAAGCTCCGGATCCCGCTTTACGCCGCTGCCCTCATCTACAATCGCCGGATCCAGGGACACCAGGCTCATAACGCCGTTTCCAAAATTAGAATCCAGCAGCATCACTCCATCCGCCGCAGGGAGCCCGCCCACGTCATCCAGCGGGATGATCCGTTCCGGCCCCTGGAACGCTGCAGCGCCGTTCTCCGCCACATTCTGGTACGCGCTCATCAGCGTCGCGCCTCCGGAATGACCCAGCAAAAGGACTTTCTCCACCCCCGGGTATTGCTTCATATAATCCACCACCATGGCAACGTCCTTCAGCTTGTCATCCAGTGGATTTGACGCCTCCGAGACATGGGTAGCTGCCACGCGGTAGCCTCTTTTCGCCAGCTCCATCGCCGGCAGGAATTCGATGTAGTCCTGATCTGAGTGGCACAGCACGATTCCGACTCTGCTTTTTTTGCCCGGATGCAGCGGTTCATACAGCATACACGGCACGACCGCCGGGAAATCCCCTAATTTGATATAGGTTCTCCTGATTTCACAATACTCTGACATAAAAACCTCCATGAAAGAATTCCTGCAATTCCCTCAGTGCCTCCAAAGCACCAGGAATTCTTTGTGTAATTTGATTAAGAATAGTCTAGCATAAAAAAAATTTTGTATTAAATCACAATACAGTTCTTCTGACCCACAAAATGACTTAATCAAAACAACGGATTAAAAAATGCGAAAAAAAATCCCATCTCCGTTTCGAGATGGGATTCCCCCGGCACTTTATTTCCTCCGGATGATCCGGGCTTATCGTCAGAACAAAGTGAAATCCAGGTCTTTGTGGAGGATCCTCCACTTTTTTGTATATGCAACAAATTGTTCCGCCGCTTTCGAGAGCGGCACATTACTGCGGTAACACATCCGGACCTCGTACTCCAGTCTCGGCTCTAATGGGATACATTGGATCCCCGGAGGGGGCGAAGCCTTTTCCGCCACTCCATGGATCATGGAAATACCCAGCCTCTCCCTGACCATACGGATCATGTCCGCGCCGGTCGGGACACTGGCGGCTGTATTCTGGTAAAATCCCACCTTGCGGAACATATCGAGGAACGTCTCGTCAACCATAATATCCTCACAGAGGACAATGAATTTCTCATTTCTTAATTCTTCCAGCCTGACAGACTGCCGCTGCGCCAGCGGATGGTCCTCGTACAGCACCACCAGCACCTCTTCCCTGCAAAACGGCATCGAGATGATTTCTTCCGGCGAAGCCGTAACATTTTCCAGGAATGCCACGTCGACCTTCCCCGCCAGGAGATCCTTTTCCAGGTTATCCCCTTTGATATAATCGATCGCATACTGGGGATATTCCTTCAGGAAATCAATCATTACGTCAATAATCTTGTCATCGGAGGCAAGGCGGATACGGTTCGGCTCCCCGCCCGCCCCATTTAAAATATTGTAGCACTGCGCCTGAGCCAACGCTATCTTTTTGGCATAAGGGAGAAATTTCTGCCCCGCGTCGTTCAGTACAAATCCCTTTCTGGTACGGTCGAAAAGTGACACTCCGAATTCCTCTTCAATCGCCTGTATATGGCGTACCAGCGTAGACTGTGACACGAACAGCTTTTCCGCCGCGACATAGGAGCTGCCCAGCTCTGCCAGCACCAGAAATTCCTGAATATTTTTTGTTTCCATACGGCACCTTCCAATCATAGCCAAGCTGATAAGCTATGGGCATAAAGTGAGTTCCTTCTGCCTTATTATATAAAATCCGGCGCGTATTTGCAACATTTTTCGTCATTTTGCCAGGGCTTATTTTGAAATCGGCCGTGCCATTGTAGAAAATGAGCAGGATGGAGAAAATCGGAAGACATTGTAAAAGATCCCTATATTCTTGACCGACCGAAAATCCAACCGTCGGCATCGTCCTTTGCAAAAAGAAGGATGACACGCTCGTAGAATTGACGCTGCCGGAAAACAACACGAAACAAGCGCACCACCAGAAATCATCTCTGATGATGCGCTTAACAAAAAGAATCCCTCTAAGACCTTTTTCACATACTGCGCCTGCAGCCACGCAAATGCCTTAATATTTTCCGCATTCCTTATCGGATGCGGTCCGGGAAGCCGACCTTGCGCTGTACCTTGCGCAGCGTCTTCTGCGCGTAGTATCCGGCCTTCTCAGCGTTCGCCTTGATGATCCTGTCGATATAGCTCTTGTCCTTCTCCAGCTCCGCAACGCGCTTCTGCAGCGGCTCGAGCACAGAAACCACAGCTTCGCCGACCGCCTCCTTGAACTGGCCATAGCCGCAGCCCGCAAACTCAGCTACCGCCTCATCCGGCGTCCTGCCGAGGCATGCGCAGTAGATGTCGATCAGGTTGCGGATGCCGGGCTGCTCCTCGCTGTAGCGGATCTCGCCGAGCGAATCCGTCACGGCACGCTTGCACTTGCGGCGGATCGTGTCCGGGTCATCCATCAGGTAGATGCTGCCATTCGGGTTCTCATCGGATTTGCTCATCTTCTTCGACGGCTCCTGCAGGCTCATGATCTTCGCGCCTGTCTTGCCGATATACGCCTCCGGGACTGTGAAAACATCTCCATAAATCACATTGAACCGCTGCGCGATGTCCCTCGTCAGCTCGAGATGCTGCATCTGGTCAATGCCGACCGGCACAACGTCCGTCTGGTACAGCAGGATATCCGCCGCCATCAGCACCGGGTACGTGAACAGGCCTGCATTGATATTATCGGTATGCTTCGCCGCCTTGTCCTTGAACTGTGTCATGCGGTTCAGCTCACCCATATACGTGAAGCAGTTCAGAATCCACGCAAGCTCCGCATGGCCGGAGACGTGCGACTGGTAGTAGATGCAATTCTTCTCCGGGTCGAGCCCTGCTGCTATGTACAGGGTCAGCAGCGCGCGGGCACGCCTGCGCAGCGTCGCCGGATCCTGGCGGACCGTGATGGAATGCATATCCACAACAGAATAAAAGCACTCATACTCATCGCTCAGCGTAACCCAGTTCTTCAGGGCGCCCAGGTAATTGCCAAGTGTCAGGTTGCCGGTGGCCTGCATACCGCTGAAAAGAACCTTTTTATTGTCAAGCATAATATCCTCCTTCATGAGAACCGGCACAGATTCGTGTGCGGGACTCTGCCGACCCTCTGTTAAAATACTTACCCTGATCTCCCGTAATTCTATCATCCGGATATAGGAAAGTCAAGGTTGTGCGCGGAAGGGAGATCTGATAAAATAGGATTCAGTAACCACCAATATACGAAAGGACTAAGATCATGGAAAAGATTGCAAGCTTCACAATTAACCACATTAAGCTGCTGCCGGGTGTCTACGTCTCCCGGAAGGACCATGTCGGCAGAGAGGTCATCACGACCTTCGATATCAGGATGACCAGGCCGAACAACGAGCCGGTCATGAACACCGCCGAAGTGCACACGATCGAGCATCTCGGCGCGACGTTCCTGCGCAACCATCCGCAGTATGGCGGCAGGACTGTCTACTTCGGGCCGATGGGCTGCCGCACGGGCTTCTACCTTCTCCTTGCGGGTGACCTGGAATCCGCTGATATCGTGCCGCTCATGAAGGAGATGTTCACGTTCATCCGCGACTACCACGACGAGGTCCCCGGCGCGAGCCCAAAGGACTGCGGCAACTATCTCGACATGAACCTGCCGATGGCCAACTACCTTGCCGACAGGTACCTGCGCGAAGTCCTCAATGATATCACGCCGGAGCGGCTGGTCTACCCGGAGTGATCTGCACCCGGCAGGAGGAGAACCCGGCTGAAGTTCATATCTGGTACCCCTTCAGATAATACTCCTTCACGAACCGTATCAGCTCCTCCTCCCCTTTCTGATCCAGTATTCTCAGCATCCCATGCAGCTCCTTCGCGGTCTGCGGATGCAGCAGGTAGCTTCCCTTGCCATGCTCATAGTATGCGAGCGGATCGTGCCTGGTGTACGCTTCCTTATTATAATTCTTCGACGCACAGATGCGGTCCATCAGCATCTCTGCGACGTACCTGCGCGGCATCTGCACCGGCTTCATCGGGAATTCCCCCTCGCGGTGCTGCAGCGAATAGTCGAGCCAATAATCAAAATGATGACGGTTTCGCCCCTTGTGATGCATCCACGCATCAGAGTAGCCCTTGTACTCGCGCTCTCCGTTATTCGGGCTTGCCTTGCCGTCCCTGTAAAAGCAGAAGCCCATCAAAAGCTCCGACGGCATATACTTCGACATATCGTGCAGGAGGCCCTGCCGGTACAGCCCGATCCGGAAACAGTAGCGCATCACGAGCAGCTTGTGTTCCGTGATCGTGTACAGATGCCCCTTTATCTTTTCCCATGTAATCAGTTCAAACGGAACGGATGAAAGGCCACCTCTCAGATGAAAGCGACCCATCCTCCTGCCCGTCCCGGCGGATGTCTCCTGTCTCATATTACCTGCCTTCCAACACAACTACGGTCCTCCCCGGCACCGTGAAATACTTCTCCGCCCCGGGCGAAATCTGGACATCCTCCGGCAGAAAGCTCTGCTTCCGCGAGGTGTCCATGACAATAAACCATTCTTTCTCTTTCGGGAGCTGCGGCAGCGCGAACTGCTGCTCATCCCAGTGGAAATTCCACGCGATATACAGGAAGCCGTCCTCCCCGGCATAGCTGCCGGAATACATACAGCCCAGGTGGCGCTTCGCACAGCCAAAATCGCCAAACCACGCTTTCTCCCCATGATAAGAGAGATCCGGGAACCCGCTCGACAGCCGGTCGGCGCAAATGAGTTCTGTCTTCTGGTGAAGCATCCTGTGCTTCGCGCGGAATGCCGCCGCATCGCGCACGAACTGCGTCAGCTCCCGGTTGGAGCGCGCCCTGCTCCAGTCTGTCCATGTCAGCTCGCTGTCATGGCAGTACGGATTGTTGTTGCCCTCCTGCGAGTTGCCCAGCTCATCACCGGCCAGCAGCATCGGCGTCCCCTGCGAGAAAAACAGCATCGCAAAAGCATTCTTGCGCTGCCTCATGCGCAGGCGCAGGATCTCCCGCTTCGCCGTCGGCCCCTCGGCGCCGCAGTTCCAGCTGAAATTGTAGTCCGTCCCGTCCCTGCCGTGCTCGCCGTTCGCGTCGTTGTGCTTGCAGTCGTACGACACGAGGTCAAGCAACGTAAAACCATCATGATTCGTCATATAGTTGACCTGGCCGCACCCGGCCGGATTCTGGCGCAGCCGGTAGCTGAACGGCCCGAGCGACTGCTCCTCCCCCTTCAGCATACGGCGGCAGTCGTTCATGAAACCGTCATTCGACTCCGCAAGCAGGCATCCGCGCTCCACATTGGCGGCCCTGATATAATCAGGATACCAGCCGCACAGCAGCTTGCGCGCGCGAAACAGCGGCAGCCTGGCGATCTCAGGCGTCAGGGAATCCCGCGCGATCACGGAAAAGCCGTCGACGTGGTACATATCCGCCCAGTAGTTCAGGCAGTCATTGATCATCGGCAGATCCGCCTCGTCGCCGAACGCGAACTCGAGCAGCACTTCAATGCCACGCGCATGGCACGCGCGCACCAGCTCCCGGAATTCCTCCTCCGGACGCCCCGACGCTGAGTATGAGGCCTTTGGCGCAAAATAGGATCCTCCGCCATAGCCCCAGAAGTTCAGCCTGCAGTTCTCCCGATCCGCCTCTGCCTGCGGCTCCAGCGCGCGCTTCATGGCCTCCTCCTGCGTCTTCGGTGCGCCGAGTGCAGCGCTTTCCGGCTCCATCCATTCCGAAAACTCATAGACCGGCATCAGCTTAATCTGGTTCACACCGAGCGACGACAGATACGGGAGCTTCGCGGCAAGCCCGGCGAAAGTCCCTTTCCTGCGGACGCCGGAATTCTTCTGCATCGTGAAACCTCTCACATGCAGATGGTACATGACAGCATCCTCATACGGGATCTGAGGCAGGGCATCACCCTTCCAGTCGAATTTCTTCGTGATAAAGCCGCACCGCACCGCATGCGGTGAAGCCTCCGGTTTCTTCCCGAACTGTTCTCTCCCCACAATGCGCACCGCGTACGGATCCGTGACGATCTTGCCGCCTATGCGGTAATTGTATTCGTATCCGCCCGGCGCAAACTTCACCTTCATCGTATACGGCAGTCCCGGCCTCTCCTGCTCCGGAAATGCAAGCTCTTCCACTATCTCCTGCGTCCCCCTGCGATACAGCATAAGCGACGGGCGCTCCTGCGCATATATGCCAAAATGCACGCCGTCCCTCATGACCCTCACGCCCGGCCGCGGGTCATGATCCTCAATCAGCCTGAATTCTTTCTCTCCCAAATGTCTTTCCGCCTTTCTTCCGTAATCCAATCGGATAAGGGAGAGCCATCGCCCCTATCCGCCCACATCCTTACAGTGATATCATAAGCTCCACCGGGCAGTGGTCGGATCCGAATACCTCCGTATCAATTTTCGCGTCCTCCAGCAGCTCCTTCAGCGCCTCCGATACGCAAAAATAATCGATCCGCCATCCTGCGTTCTTCTCACGCGCCCGGGAACGGTACGACCACCAACTGTAGATCCCCTCTTTCTCCGGATAAAAATACCGGAAGGTATCAATAAAGCCATTCTGCACAAGCTGTGAGAACTTCGAACGCTCCTCGTCGGTAAACCCGGCATTGTGCCGGTTCGTCCGGGGGTTCTTCAGGTCGATCTCCTCATGCGCCACATTGAGGTCGCCGCAGAAGACGACAGGCTTCGTCTTCTCAAGGCGCTTCAGGTACGCGAGGAAATCATCCTCCCACCGCATCCTGTACGCAAGCCGCGCAAGCTGGTCCTGCGAATTCGGCGTATACACCGTCACCAGATAGAACTGCCCAAACTCCAATGTAATCACACGGCCCTCATGGTCGTGCTCATCTATCCCGATCCCATACGTGACCGAGAGCGGGCGCCGCTTCGTAAATACTGCCGTCCCGGAATACCCCTTCTTCTCCGCATAATTCCAGTACTGCTCATACCCGTCAAGCTCCACCGAGATCTGCCCCTCCTGAAGCTTGCTCTCCTGAATGCAGAAAATATCGGCGTCCGCCTCTTTGAAAAAATCGAGGAAGCCCTTCCGCACACATGCCCGAAGTCCATTTACATTCCATGATATCAGTTTCATATTCTTCTCCCGCCGTACTACGGCCCATGATTCGTAATTGTCTGGCATCCCCAGAGCTGCGATAAATGATAAATCCTTTTCAGTATATCATTTTATTTAGAAAATTCCCAGTATTGTCTATATTTTCACAAAATCATATAATACTTGCTATTTCATGGTGTTTCTGCTAAAGTAGAAAAAGCGTAACTGTTCAGCCAGGGCCAGGCACCGTGCTGCAATGTCCCTGAACGAAAGCATAATGACACAGACAAGAGAGGTATCGCAAATGAGTGATTTTGAGACATGCAGCGGCAACTGCAAGGGCTGCGGCGAAGACTGCGGCAGCGCGACGATCACGCTTACCCTGGATAACGATGAGACCGTTGAGTGCTCGGTCCTGACTATGTACTCTGCGGCAGGCCGGAATTATATCGCCCTGCTCCCGCTCGATGAAGACGGCAACAATGAGGATGGCGAAGTCTATCTCTACCGATTCCACGAGGAGAACGGCGCGCCGGTCCTCGAAAATATTGAGGATGACGACGAGTATGAGGCTGCCTCCGATGGATTTGATGAATGGCTCGACGGGCTCGAGTATGATGAACTCGTATCGGCTGAGGAGGAAGACACAGGCGGCCTGCAGTGACCGCAGGCCGATCGGATAAGGGAGAGCCATCGACCCTATCCGCCTGCGCGACCTGCATACTGCGTCACCAACAAAAGGGCTGGCGCAATAGCTGTCTGAGGCTTATACGCCAGTCCCTTTTTCTTCCCTGTATGGATCGCGGGCTTTCCGGGCTTCAGGTGATATCACCCCCCCCCGCATTCCTTCCTCCAACCCGCTCTTTTGGGACATTTTGTGCTGATACATATTATAATCCGCGCGGCGTCCCAGGTCTCCCCATGTCTCCTCGCCACGGCGGTATTTTGCATACCCGACCGCAAAGTCAAGCTGAATCCCTGCAGACTCATTCTGTCTGCGCTGCGCCTCATACAGCTCTTTGAGCTTTTCGTCTCCCTTGTCTCCGAAATATACTGCAACAAACTCGTCCCCGCCTATGCGGTAGACACACGCATCATGGCTGAATACCTCTGACATCAGGGAGGCCATCCTGCGGATCAGGTCATCCCCGGCACTGTGGCCATATAGATCATTCGTCTCCTTCAGGTGGTTGATGTCAGCCAGGATATACCACACAGGCCATCCGGACTGCTCATGCGACGCAATATCCTTCTCATAGGCATTGCGGTTGAAAATGCCGGTCATATTGTCACGGTACATTATGGCCTCTTCATTCTTCTCGCGGAACTCGGAGAGCTGCCGTAAAATTTTCTCCTCGTTGTCCCACTTGTCCCCGGCGATCTTGATCACGAATTCCCTCACACCGTCCGTCTGCTCCCTGCATTCCAGCGGCCATGCCACGGATTCGCTGTCCTCCTTTTCCATCAGGAAAGCTATCATATTGTCGGCGATCACACAAGTCTTGCAGCCATCTGCCTTTGCCATCTGCCTGCCCGCCGAATCCATCGCCGCGTCGATGCTGCGCTGGTTGCCTATGTAAAGATACCCGCGTAAAATAAATGATTTCTTTGTGAGAATATATTCCTGCAGGATCTCCTGGCAGCCAAGCTTGTTATAATATCCTGTCTTCTCATCGATGTACTTGTTGCTGTCCTCCGAGCTGAAAAGAAATCCAAGCACCATCATCGACATCCCGACTGAAGTCACCAGGATATACGGAAAAATCATCTGGGCGACCGCAAACACAATGAAAATCAGCATAGAATTGCGCACTGTCTCACACTTCTCCTTAGGAATCACCTTCCAGTAGAGAAGCAGGTTGCGCAGCATCATCGCCATCGTATACAGCGCTCCCGCATACAATACATATGCTTTCGGGCCAAGCGAGTAAGAGCCGTACTCCGTATCTATGTACTCAATCGGCGCGGCCAGAATGCCAATCACGCAGATCAGCGCAACGACGCCGGCCGCCCTGCGCTCTGCGTCCTTCCCCTTATGGATTCCGCCCTCTACATATGTCAGAAGATAAAAATACATCAGAAAAACAAATACGAGAATTGACAGAATGAACACAACATGCCAGATATAGTTGAACGATTCCGGGACGACATCCCTGTGATTCACCGTATATTCTGTGACGGCATCTGCAATCAGGTTCACCATAAGGCACAGCAGCATATATTCAAATATGGCAGAAGCACGCGTATGCAGGCGTATGCTCTTTTTGTAATAATAATATGCGTACAGCACCATCACCAGACAGGCCACAGGCATCTTGATCATAAACATCTCTTATCCTCTTTGCGCTTCACGTTGCCATGTATTGTATAACTATTCGTCCCCGGTTGTCAAGAGCAACCCGCTCCGCGCCAGGAATTCCGACGGTTCGGCTGCCCGCCCGTACCGCTCCTTCACGTAAAACAGGTGCAGGACATCCTTCGCGCGTGTCATTCCGACATAGAAGAGGCGGCGCTCCTCTTCGATATCCGCCTCCGTCGCCGCCTTGCGGTGCGGGATGACTCCTTCATTCACATCGACGAGGAATACCTCCGAAAACTCAAGACCCTTCGAGCTGTGCAGCGTCGCCAGCGTGACTGCATCCTCCCGCGCACGGCCTGCGGCCTGCCGGTCTTTCATCGCGGCATGGTACTCCTCAATATAGCCGTACCACTCTTCCAGTGCCTGAAACGGCTTCGCGGATTGCTGGATCTCATCATACAGGTCGAGCAGCTCTTCCGGCTTCATTTTGCGTGTCCGCGCATACTCTTTCAAGTAATCCTCATATCCGATCCCATATCGTATATAGTTGACTGCAGCGTACGGGGCCAGCCCGCCCAGGATCTTCAGGTCAGCCTCGAACCGGTCGATACGGTCGAGCATCCAGTCCTTCTCTTCATAATAAATGCGGAGCCGCTCAAACTCAATCGTCGGATCCTGCGCGCAGTCACGGCCCAGGTAACGCTTCGGCCGGTTCATCACCTGCAGGAAATCATCGCGCCGCAGCCTGCCCGATGCGAGCCGCAGATACGCGAAAATATCCTTTGCTATCCAGTGTTCATAGATGTCCGGCAGCGCGTCCCGCAGCGCAAAGGGCAGGTTAAACTCCAGCAGCCGTCCGGCAAAGGGCGCTGCGCCCTGGTTCGTTCGGAACAGGACTGCAATCTCCCCCGGCGAGACGCCGCGTCCAAGGCTGTGCCGGATACATTTCACAATGTACAGGCTCTCATGCCCCTGATCCTGGAACTCCCGCACGTCGACCGGCGCTCCGCCGCTGCGCACAGGCTGTATTTTCTTCTCATATCGGTGCTCATTCTCCGAGATCACGCGCAAAGCCCCCTCGATCACAGGCGGCACCGACCGGAAATTCCGATCGAGCACAATCTGCTCCGCCCCCGGATAATCCTGCGGGAAATTGAGCATGATTTCCGGCTTTGCCCCGCGGAACCGGTAGATCGACTGGTCATCATCGCCAACTATGAACAGATTGTTCTCAGGAGCTGCCAGAAGCCGCAGGATCTCATACTGCAGCAGGTTGATGTCCTGGAACTCATCCACTAATATGTAACGGAACCTCCGCTGCCACGCGGCCAAGATATCCTCCCTGGCTGTCAGGAGCTCCCACGTATACGTCAGCATATCGTCAAAATCAAGCAGCCCCTCACTGCGGTGAAGCTGCTCATATTTTGCATAGACAGCGCGGAACAGCTCCTCCGGGCAGGAGCGCGAGTAATAATGCCCCGGATCGATCCGCTCGTTTTTGACGAGGCTGATCTCCGAAGCAATCTCCGGCAGCAGCTCCTTCTCGTCCTCCCCGCGGTATCCGCACCCCCGCAGGATCTGGCGCAGCATCTGGAATTTCCGCGTCTCCGTCAGGATATTCGATGGGGAATAATTGTAGGCATATTTGAGGATCGTGAAAAACACCGCATGAAACGTCCCAAACGTCACACCGCGTGCGCTGCAGATGGCCGCAAAGCGCCCGCTCATCTCCTGCGCGGCCGCTTTTGTGAACGTGATCACCAGGATCTCGCGCGGCTTCACATGATGCTGCTCGATCAGAGATTTCGTCCGCTGTGTGATAACAAGGGTTTTCCCGGAGCCAGGTCCTGCCAGCACAATGGCAGGACCCTCCGTATGGGCGATTGCCCTGGACTGTGCGTTACTTATCTGCATACTTCCTCTAGCATTGCGATCCCTTTGCGGATTCTCGCGAGTGATTCTTCTTTCCCGAGGATCTCCATGATCTCGGTCGCCCCGGCCGGCGTCATCTGTCTCCCGGAGACGGCGACACGCACCGGCCACATGACGAAATTGACCTTGCAGCCCTGCTCCTCAACGTAAGCCTTCAGCAGCCCGAAGAGCGCGTCATTCGTAAAATCCTCCTGCGCTTCGAGACGCGGCAGGAGATCCGTCAGTACCTTAAGGCACGTCTGTTCGTTCGTCTTTGATTTCTTGTGTACATACATCGAGGCGTCATACAGCGGCAGCTCTTCAAAGAAGTCCACAAGCTCCGCAATATCCGGGTATACCTCGATCCTTGTCTTCACCATCTGTGCGATCTTCCGGAAATCAAGCTTTTTTGAAATGGCCCGCTCCAGATAAGGAAGCGCGTTTTCATAGAAAAGCTCGTCATCCATCGCTTTCAGATACTCGCCGTTCATCCAGCGAAGCTTCTGGATATCGAATACAGCCGGGGATTTGCTCATATGGTGGTAGTCAAACGCTTCGACCAGCTCCTGCAGCGAGAAAATCTCTCGGTTATCCTCCGGGCACCAGCCAAGCAGCGCGACATAATTGACTATAGCCTCCGATACGAAGCCCTGCCCGAGCAGATCCTCATACGACGAGTGGCCGGAGCGCTTGGACAGCTTCTTGTGCTCCTCATTCGTGATCAGCGGGCAGTGCACGTAGACCGGCACCTCCCAGCCAAACGCACGGTAGAGACGGTTGTACTTCGGCGCCGAGGAGAGGTACTCATTGCCGCGCACGACGTGCGTAATTCCCATCAGATGGTCATCCACCACATTGGCGAAATTGTACGTCGGGAACCCGTCGGACTTGATCAGGATCATATCGTCAAGCTCCGCGTTCGGCACTTCGATCCTGCCGTAAATCTCATCGTCGAAACAGGTCGTCCCCTCCTGCGGGACATTCTGGCGGATCACATACGGCACACCCGCGGCGAGCTTCGCCTCGACCTCTTCTTTTGTAAGATGCAGACAATGCTTGTCATAGACGATGATCTCCTTGCCGGCGACCTCCTGCTTCAGGGACTCCAGGCGCTCCTTGTCACAGAAGCAATAATACGCCTCACCCTTTTCAATCAGCTTCTTCGCATACTCCAGATAGATCCCGGCTTTCTGCCGCTCACTCTGCACATAAGGCCCGCAGCCTTTGTCCTTGTCAGGACCCTCGTCGTGGACCAGGCCGGTCTTCTGAAGCGTCCTGTAGATAATTTCGACCGCTCCCTCCACGTACCTCTCCTGGTCCGTATCCTCGATACGCAGCATGAACGTGCCGCCCTCGTGCTTCGCGATCAGATACGCATACAGCGCTGTCCTCAGGTTGCCCACATGCATCCGGCCCGTCGGGCTCGGTGCAAATCTTGTCTTTACATTGCTCATTTCTTTTCTCTCCTAAATATAATCTATCCGCTGCAGCCTGACCCGGTCAAACTGCGGCATCTGTTCTCAACGCAGGACGAAATGCTGCCGGACGTCACAAATTATAACGCACATCTGAAACCGCGCGGGGCTCTCAGACATCCCTGAACCGAATCTGCCTTGAGACGCTGAGCGCCAGGGACATCTCCGCCATCAGGAACAGGATCGAAGTCCCGCCGTAGCTGACAAACGGGAGCGTGATGCCGGTGGTCGGGATCATATTTGTGACTACGGCGATATTCAGTACCACCTGCAATGCGATATGCACAAAGATCCCCGACACGATCAGCGAGCCGAGCAGGTCGGGCGCATTCTGCGCGATAAAAAACAGCCGGTACAGCATAAACACAAACATCAGGATCACCAGAACAGCCCCGAACACGCCGAGCTCCTCGCAGATAATCGAAAAGATCATATCATTCTGCGCCTCCGGCAGCGCACCTAGCTTCTGTGTGCTGTTGCCAAGCCCCTTGCCGAAAAAACCGCCGGAGCCGATCGCATACAGCGCCTGCATAATCTGGTACCCGCCCAGGCTCGAGTGGGACTCCGGTTCCAGCCAGACGAGGATGCGGTTGATACGGAAATTGTCTGAGCCCGTCGCCATATTGACAAGAGCAAACAGCAACACGGCAGCCGCCCCCGCGAGTATCCCCCCGCCAAGCACAAACGGCGCCGTCCTCGGATGCGCGATAAAAATCAGGATTACCGTGATACCTGCAATGATCAGCCCCGTGCTCAGGTTGTCCGTGAAAACAAACGTAAATACAGCCGATATCATGCCGAAGCCGGCAATGAGCGCAGGCGCTTTCCATCCCTTCATATTGTGGCCAACCTTTACAATCATCACGGGAAGGAACAGGATAATCGCAAGCTTCGCGAGCTCCGCAGGCTGAAAGGAAAGCGGGCCAAAACGGAGCCAGCGACGTGCGCCGTTGACCTCCGTGCCGACAAACTTCGTGATGAACAGCAGGAAAACCGACACGCCGTAAACCGGCGCGGCGAAACGCGCCAGAAAATGATAGTCAATCTGTGAGCCAACCAGCGCCAGGAGCAGCGCCCCGACGCTGATCAACGCCTGCTTGCGGAAATACAGCATATCATTTCCGCCTGTCTCAACCATCGCCTCGTAAGCGCTCGTGCTGTACAGCATGACCAACCCGAAGCAGGTCAGCAGGATCACGACCGCGAGCAGATTGTAATCGTAATAATCACGCTCAACACTCAGCACGCGGCGGATGTATCTTTTATTCTTTGTCTTCTTCTGTCTCTGCGCCGGATGCCTGTCCGTGCGGACGGGGCGCAGATGCTCAGGTCTTGCCGCCATAATATTCCTTCTATCTTGGTGCTGTTATACATTCTTGGTTATCATAGCATATGTCGCGGGGATTTTCCAGTAGAAAATGTATGGCGGCGCCAAAGCCCCTGCCGGGGAACAGTCCGGCCGGCCAGACGGGAAGTACGCCGGGCCGGCGTACTTCCCTGACTGCGGCAGGCCGGGCTCCAAATCATATGCTTCGGCAGTTTTGCCGTGATATCCCGGGATAAATCAGTCCTTACACGGCGTGCAGTCCACCGGCGCGTCGAAGGACGGGTTAAAGGCGTAGAAGTTGCGCGCGTTCAGATCGTCCTGGACACTCCGGAGAGCTTCCCCAAAGCGCTGGAAATGCACGACCTCGCGCGCCCGCAGGAATTTGATCGGCTCCGCCACGTCCGGATCCTTCACAAGCCGCAGGATATTGTCATACGTCAGCCTCGCCTTCTGCTCCGCCGCCAGATCCTCGAACAGGTCGGCCGTCGGATCGCCTGTCGACTGGAATTCTGACGCAGAAAACGGGAAACCCCCTGCGGACTGCGGCCATACCCCGACCGTGTGGTCTGTGTAGTACGGCGCAAATCCGCTTTTCTCGATTTCCTCCGGGCTCAGGCCGCGCGTGAGCTGATGCACAATCGTCGAGACAATCTCAAGGTGTGCCAGCTCTTCTGTGCCGATATCCGTAAGCACAGCCGATGTCATCCGGTTCGGCGCCGTGTAGCGCTGTGACAGGTAGCGCATCGATGCGCCAAGCTCACCATCCGGGCCGCCATACTGCGACAGGATCATCTGCGCGAGCTTTGCATTCGGCGTTTTGATGTTGACCGGGTACTCCAGTCTCTTTTCATAATACCACATAGACTAACGGTCGCCTCCTTCCCATGGCCATGGCTGGCTCATCCATTCCCAGCAGTCCTTATTACTGCCGGGCATCATCAGGTTCAGCGGGCCGTACAGCCTCGTGTACTCCCTAAGCGCATTGTTGCGCTTTTCATTGTGTTCATGGAAATAGCACATGGCTTCCTCATCCTGCGGGTGGGTATCAAGATAGAGCAGCGCCTCATAAGCACCAAAGCTCACTTCGTCAATCATGGTGAGCAGCCCGCAGCGATCTGCAGAAAAGTCATCCCTGCAGGCGCAGCTCCCTGTCATACGGGCAGCTTCGGATGCCCTCTCTGTCCCTGCGCCGCAGTCCGATTCCGGCATTCTTCCTGTCTCCGTGCCGCAGCCTGTACGGGTCTGGCCTTGCATTCCGCCGGCTCCCGCACCACATGACGGGGTTCTGCCTGTCTGGCGCTGCATCATCCGATTCTGGTTATATCCTGGCCTGTTCATCTGCATTTTCCTCCCCTCCCGCAGAACGGCTTATCAAGGCAGGGGAAAATCGTCCCTGCCCTCAGCCCTCTGCGCAGCTCATACGTGTCTCCCCAGTGCTGGTACGGGACATAGCCCATCGCGAGCGGCGCTTCCGCCTCAGCCATATGATCGTAGACTGCGTTCACCCTGCCGTTTGTGAAGGACGGGCAGCCGCAGCCACAGCTTTGCATCTCTGACATAAAAGCTCCTTTCAGAATTTCACGGTTCTATATCAGAATATGCAGCATACCGGAAAAGGAAACTTTTTTCTGAAACAGGGTAGCATATTTCTACAATTGGTGCTATACTGGTGGGCACAGGAAAAGTAAATAATATGCAAAATAGGATTTCATGCGTTAAGTGTTCCGTGGATGGGGAGTTGCCACAGAAACGAAAACCGCACAGTCAGGTTTACGATATGGGATCCGCACCCGTTGCAACTTAAAGATGATTTCATCTCGATTGTGAAGGGATACAGGTATTATTTATTCCAGATGCTCATTCACATCGGGATGTTTTTTTGCGGCAGTATTTCAGCCGTCCTGTGCTTATCGCTCTGGCAGGGATTACAGGCCGCCAGATAGCATCCCGGGAAGCACACAAGGAGGTTAAATGGATTACGAAAAAATCAGACAGGGCGTCCGCCTGATGCTTGAGGGTATTGGGGAAGACCCGGACCGCGAAGGGCTGCTCGAGACGCCTGACCGCATTGCGCGGATGTGCAGCCAGATCTACGGCGGACTGGCCGAGGATCCAGGCATCCATCTTTCCAGGCAGTTCCATGCAACCGGCAACAATATCGTCCTTGAGAAGGACATCACGTTCTACTCGACCTGTGAGCATCATCTGCTTCCGTTTTACGGCAAGGCCCACGTCGCCTACATACCGGACGGCCATGTCGCCGGCCTGAGCAAGCTTGCGCGTACCGTCGAGGTCTATGCGCGGCGGCCTCAGATCCAGGAGAATATGACGGCACAGATCGCGGATGCCCTCGAGAAATATCTGCAGCCGAAGGGCGTCATGGTCATGATCGAGGCTGAGCATATGTGCATGACAATGCGCGGTGTCCAGAAGCCTGGCACAAAAACCGTGACGACAGTTGTGCGAGGTGCGTTTGCGGAGGATTTCTCGCTCCAACAGACCTTTCTCTCAATGGTAAAATAATGGACCGTATTCAGAAAATATGGGAACATCCGCTCTATCAGGACCGGTTCAGGAAGCTGCAGCTTGCCGAAGAGGGGCGGATATTCTGCAATCACACCCTGCAGCATTTTCTTGACGT